>NZ_JBFBBZ010000061.1:0-50027 GCF_040682935.1 Amycolatopsis sp. NPDC051061 | reverse complement strand
GGCGGCGCGCCCCCGCCCATCGGCGCGCCACCCCGCGCCGGGATGCCGTACGCGGCGGCGCCGTCCCCGCCGCGCGGCGACGGGAACTGGGTGCCCGGGTCGCCGGTGCGCGGAGCGGCCGGCGCGGTGCCGCTGGCGGAGGTGGTGCCGTCGGCGCGGGGAGGGGCGGTGCTGCTCGGGGTATCGGTGCCGGCGTGCGAGCCGGGCGCGTCGGACCGCGCGGCGGGCGACGATCCGGAGTGCGCCGGGCTGCCCCCGTCGGCGTGGCTCGGCGAGCCGGAGTGCGAGGGTGCGGGGCTGCTGTCGCCCGCGCGGGTGGGCGAGGGGCTGCTGTCCCCGGCGTGGGACGGCGTGCTGTCGCTGCCGCGGGTGGGTGATGGGCTGCTGTCGCCCGCGTGGGACGGGGTGCTGTCGCTCCCTCGCACCGCCGACGGGCTGCTGTCGCCCGCGTGCGAAGGCGTGCTGTCGCTGCTTCGCGTGGGCGACGGGCTGGAGTCACCGGCCCGCGAGGGCGAGCTGTCCCCGGCGCGCGTCGGCGACGGGCTCGAGTCACCGGCGTGCGCGGGCGAGCCGTCCGAGCGCACCGAAGACGGGCTGCTGTCCGGCGAGCCGTCGCCACTGTGCGCCGTCGGGGAACCGTCCCCATCGCCCGCGTGCGAAGGCGAACCGGAGCCGTCCCCGCTCGAACTCCGGCGTGATGCGGAGTCGGGCGAGGAGCCGGTGTTCATCGGGTCGGAACTCGGCGAATCCCCGTTCGCGTGGCCCGGATCGCCGGAATCCGTCGACGAAGTCTCGCCGCTGTGCGAACCGTCGCCGTCCGGCGAACCGTCCCCGTCGCCGGAGTGCGAGCTTTCGCCGTCCCCGCCGGAAGAACCCTCGCCGTGGGCGCGCGCGTGGACCCCGCCGCCTTCCCCCTTGGGGATCTTGTGGACGAAGCCGCCTTCCTTGACCTTCAGCCCGTCGAGCCCGCTGACCTTGCCCAGCACCTTGCCGAAGACCTTGGCGATCTTCTCGAAGATGTCGACCAGCTTCGACAGCAGCGGCGACACCTTGCGGATCGTGTCGGTGAGCTTCTTGAGCAGCTCCCCGATCTTCTTGCCCCACTTGGCGATCGCGGCCGTCGCCTGCGCCACCACCACCGGCGTGCCGAAGCCGAGGGAGAAGACCTCCTCCATCACCCAGGCGATCAGCTTGCCGACCAGGTCCGCGATCAGCTGCCGCACGGTCTCGCGCACGAACGAGACGACCTGGCCCATGATCATCGTGACCGTGCTGATCGCGCCGGCCACCGTGGCCGCGCCGGACAAGGCGTCGCTGTGCTCGGCGGCGAACTTGCGGTACGCGTCCGCGCCGTCGCCGGTCCAGCCGGCGGTGCCGTTCTTGACGGCGTTGTCGAAGTCGGTCTTGCGCTCGCCCAGCGCCTTCGAGACGTTGCCCCAGGTGTCGGCGTAGGACTGGATCACCGGCGGGTTGCCCGCGACGGAGTCGAGCATGTCCTTCAGCGGCTGGATGTGCTCCATCAGGAACGACGCCACCGACGACATCAGGTACCCGAACGGGTCGATCGCGGCGCCCGCGATCTCCCCGGCCAGGCTGAGCACGCCCAGCCCGCCGGATACCCAGTCGCCGTCCTTGATCCCGTTGAACGCGTCCATCGACGACTCGGCGAGGCCGATGCCGCCGGCCCAGCCGTAGTCACCGTTGCCCGCGGTGAACGCGCCCGGCCCGTCCGGGTCGGCCTTGGCGTCGACGACGAGCGGGTTCCCCTCGGGCATCACGCACCGCCCGCGGACTGGTTCAGGTCGTCGGCCACGCCGGCCTCGTACTTGTGGTAGGCCGCCGCGGCTTCGCGGACCTTGCCGGAGACGGCGGTCATCGCCTGCACGGCGTCCTTGAGCGCGTCGATCCCGTACTGCTCGACCGGGTCGAGCATCATGCGGAACGGCTGGCAGAGGATGCCGTACGCGTCGGTCGGCATGCTGACCTGGTTCGCCGCGTCGACGGCCTGCTGCAGCCCGTCACCGATGGCGTCGAGCTGCTTCGCGTGCGCCGTGAGGTCGGTGCTGAGTTCCACGTCTGCCACGGTTTTCCCCCTCAGGAAAGAATCGGTCCGCCGAAGTCGTCGTCATCGTCGTTGTCGGTCGGACGCCGGCGCCGAAGCGGCGGCTGCTGCTGCGGCGGCGCGGGCGGCGGCGGGGTGCGCGGCGGTTGCTCTTCGTTGTCCTCCGGCAGGAACCGGCGGACGCGGTCGGGCTCCGGGAACGCGGGTTCGGGATCCGGCGGCGGTTCCGGGAAGGTGCTCTGCGCCTCGCGGACGATCTCCGCCGCGGCCTGGTCGCCGGTGCCGGTGGTCTCGGTCATGGCCTGCTGCAGCAGTTCCGGGATCCGCGCCTGCGCGCGCTGCACCAGCTGCATCACCTGCGCCGACACCTCGGCCATCCGCTTGCTCGTGGCCGTCTCGGCGATGACGAGGTTCTTCAGCAGGCCGCGCGAATCGACGGTCACCTGGACCGTGCCGTCCTTCGACCGCTCGGTGACCGACTGGCCCTGCACGCGATCGGCCAGCGCCTGGTACCGGGCGGCGTTCTCCTCGAGCCGCTTGGTCCAGTTGTCGATCATCGCGTCGCTGGCGTCGATGCTGTCCGGCATCCCGGCCCCTTCTCTCTGCTTCTCCACACTGACGGATCCGGGAAGCAGTCGGTTCCCGGAACACGCCAAAGGCCACCATAGGGGACCCGGAGGTGCCCGATGGTGGCCTTCGCCGTTTCGTGAAACTAGAGGTTGCCGCGGCGCTGTGCTGATGGCGCCTCGGCGTTAAAGATTGCCTCGGCGCTGTGCTGATGGCGCCTCGGCGTTAAAGATTGCCTCGGCGCTGTGCTGATGGCGCCTCGGCGTTAAAGATTGCCTCGGCGCTCCTGCTCGCGCTCGATGGCCTCGAACAGAGCCTTGAAGTTGCCCTTGCCGAAGCCCAGCGAGCCGTGGCGCTCGATCAGCTCGTAGAAGACGGTCGGGCGGTCGCCGATCGGCTTCGTGAAGATCTGCAGCAGGTAGCCGTCCTCGTCGCGGTCGACCAGGATGCTGTGCTCCTTGAGCGTCTCGATCGACACGCGGACGTTGCCGATCCGGGCGCGCAGCTCCGGGTCCTCGTAGTAGGACGCGGGGGTGTCGAGGAACTCGACGCCGGCGGCGCGCATCGCGGTGACCGTCGCGATGATGTCGTTGGTGGCCAGCGCGATGTGCTGGCAGCCGGCGCCGCCGTAGAACTCGAGGTACTCGTCGATCTGCGACTTCTTCTTCGCGACGGCGGGCTCGTTCAGCGGGAACTTGACCCGGTGGTTGCCGTTCGAGACGACCTTGCTCATCAGGGCCGAGTACTCGGTCGCGATGTCGTCGCCGACGAACTCCGCCATGTTCACGAAGCCCATGACGCGGTGGTACCAGTCGACCCAGTAGTCCATCTTGCCGAGCTCGACGTTGCCGACGCAGTGGTCGACGGCCTGGAACAGCCGCTTCGGCGCGCCTTCCGGCCGCTTGATCGTGCTCTCGCGCGGCTCGTAGCCGGGCAGGTAGACGCCGGTGTAGCGCGACCGGTCGACCAGCGAGTGGCGGGTTTCGCCGTAGGTCGCGATCGCGGCGACGCGCACGGTGCCACGGGAGTCGGAGACGTCGTGCGGCTCTTCGAGGACGGTCGCGCCCTGCGCGCGGGCGTGCTCGACGCACTTGTCGACGTCGGTGGTCTCCAGCGCCAGGTCGATGACGCCGTCGCCGTGCTTGCGGTGGTGGTCGAGCAGCGGTGAGTCCGGCCGCACGCCGCCGGTGATGACGAACCGGGCCGAGCCGGACTTGAGGACGTAGGACTTGCGCTCGAAGTCGCCGGTCTCGGGGCCCGAGTACGCGACGAGCCGCATCCCGAACGCGATCTGGTAGTACCAGGCCGTCTGGGTGGCGTTGCCCGCGATGAACACCACCGCGTCCATGGCCTTGACCGGGAACGGGTCGGTCGAGGCGTCGTGGTCGACGAGCCCGACGAGCTGACGCAGCTGGTCATAGCTGACGTCGTCGAGTCCGCTCTGAGGTTCGGCAGTCTGGGTCATACCCCAAAGGATCAGCCCTGTGAGGCAAGATGTGCAATGGACTCAGTTTTCGCTGAACAACATGCTTGGTGACTGCCGGACATCGGCTGTCATCATGGACAACTTGTGCAGGGGAGAGAGCAATGTCGGAGAACCTCGACGCATTGGACGCGCGCCTCCTGTTGCTGCTGACGGACTCCCCGCGGCTGGGGGTGCTGGAGAGCGCGCGCCGGCTGGGGGTCGCGCGCGGGACGGTCCAGGCGCGGCTGGACCGCCTGACCGACCGCGGCATCCTCGGCGGGTTCCCGCCGGAGCTCGACCTGGCGGCGATGGGCTACGAGCTGACGGCGTTCGCGGTGCTGGAGATCGCCCAGGGCCGCCGCGCGGAGGTGACGGAGGCCCTCGAGGCGATCGACGAGGTGTGCGAAGTCCACGCGACGACGGGTCAGGGCGATTTGTTCGTGCGGATGGTGGCGCGGGGCAACGACGACCTGCAGCGGGTGATCGACGAGGTGGTGGAGGTCCCGGACGTGCTGCGGACGTCGACGTCGATCGCTTTGTCGACCCCGGTGCCGCCGCGGGTCCGCCCCCTGCTGGAACGCACGGCCCGAGGCGGGGGGCGCCCAACGTCATGAACGACTCTTTCCTGCCGCTGGGGGCCATGAACGACCCTTTCATGACGTCGGCCACCCGGGCGCGAACCCGATCATGACCAGGCAGGTCCGCGGCGCACGGGCCGGCGGTCAGCCTTCGTCGACCACGTGGGCCAGGTAGCGCTGCGCCGATCGCTGCACCACCTCGGAGCCATCGCTCCGCACGACCGCGTCCCACCAGGCGCCGTAGATCGCCTCGAAGCGGTAGCCCGCCAGCAGCTCCGCCGCGCGCCGGACGACGTGGGGGCGTTCCGGGATGAGGTTCGGGTAGCTGTACATGAAACCCACGTGCTTGCGGTCGGGGATCACCTGGACGATGTCGCCGGACAGCAGCGCACCGCGGCCGTCCTCGCCGTCCGGCCAGTGCAGGACCGTGCCGCCGGTGAAGTGCACGCCGAGGTTGATCAGGCGGAGGTCGTCGGCGACGTCCAGCGTCGTGCCGGACCACAGCTTCACCGCCGGGTCGGGCCGGCCGATCCACTGCTGGTCGCCTTCGTGCAGGTAGATGGGCACGTCGAACGCGTGCGCCCACTCCACCATCGTCGTGTAGTAGTGCGGGTGGCTGATCGCGATGCCGGTGATGCCGCCCAGGTCGCGGACCTGCTGGACCAGCGCGTCGTCGAGGTACGCGGCGCAGTCCCAGAGGAAGTTGCCGGAGCGCGCCCGCACCAGCAGCGCGCGTTCGCCGATCGCGAAGCCGGGGTTCGAGCCGACGCCGATGATGCCGCGGCCCTGCTCTTCGACGCGCGGGGCGTACGTGCCGCTCGCGCGCAGGGAGGAAAGGTTCGTCCACTGCTGCCCGGCCGCCGGGACGTATTGGCGTTCGTCCTCGCAGACCGGGCAGTCGTCACGGGCCTCGGCGTACTGCATGCCGCAGGCCAGGCAGATGGGTTCGGTGCTCACGACGATGTCCTCCCAGAACGTGGATCCTGGGAGGACACGCTAGCCGCGTTATTTGGTGTCGGTGTACGGAACCGCCTTGACGAGGGTGACCTTCTGGAGCTTGCCGTTGGGCAGCTCGTACTCGCGCGACTCGCCCTCCTTGGCGCCGAGCAGGGCCTTGCCCAGCGGCGACTCCGGGGAGTACACGTCGAGGCCGCCCTCGGCGCCCTCTTCGCGGGTGGCGAGCAGGAACTTCTCGTCCTCGTCGTCGCCCTCGTAGCGCACGGTGAGGACTTTCCCGGGGCCGGCGGTGCCGTCGTTCGCGGGCTTTTCGCCGACCTTGGCCGAGCGCAGCAGCTCCTGCAGGTGCCGGATGCGCGCCTCGGCCTGGCCCTGTTCTTCACGGGCGGCGTGGTAGCCGCCGTTCTCCTTGAGGTCGCCCTCTTCGCGGCTGTCGTTGATGCGCGCGGCGATGACCGGACGATTCTCGATCATTTCGTCGAGCTCGTGCTTGAGCCGGTCGTAGGCATCCTGGGTCAGCCAGGTCACCTTGGTGTCGCTCACGGTCACCATCTCCTCGTCGGGCCTGCCAGGCTTGCGTGTTCAAGCCGGCCCACACGGGCCTAGGTGCCCGCGTGGCTGAGATAAAGGAAAAACACGGCCCGTCGCGGGCCGTGCTGAAGGGTCAGACTATCACGGCGCGACTGGTCGACGCCCGTTAATTCCGCGCGCCGTGGGCGTTGGGCGCGCGGTTCACCCCGTTGGCCGCTATGGGCTTGACAGGTACCGTGGTATGTCGTACGAGCAGCCGTACACGTCGGCAGTCACCGGTTCCCCGATGCTCTTGATCGTCGTGGTCATCCTGCTGTACTTCGCGCCGGCGGGGATCAGGAGCTCTTTGCGGCCGCTCTCGGCGCCGGTCTCGTCGCGGACGCGCACGATGCACACGCCCGCCCGGTCGTTGTCGTCCCGCGTCACGTTGATGGTGATTTCCATCGCGTTGCCCGGTTCGCCGCTGAAGGCGACGCGCTCGGCGTCGATCGGCGCGGACCCGAGGTTGACGTACGCGACCCACGCGATCACGCCGCTGACCAGCAGGGCGATGGCCAGGAACAGCCATCGGCGCCAGCGCTTGGGCGCCTTCGCCCGCGTGGTGCCGTACCGGCCTTCGGGCAGCACGGGGGCTGCCGTTTCCGCCGGTCCGCCTGCCACGCGGGGCCTCCTGCTCGTTCTTGTCGTACCCGTGGGGACAATGGTGGGGCGGGTACGGCTTCGAGTATCCGCCCGCTGGGTGGGCGGCCCGCACGTGGGTCGCGGAATACGGGTAGAGAAGGAGTCGTTCGCAGCATGGTGGACCAGCTGACGAAGACCGCCAGGCCGCGCCTGCGGATGATGGCCGTGCACGCGCATCCGGACGACGAGTCGAGCAAGGGCGCTGCCACGATGGCGCGCTACGCCGCCGAAGGGCACGAGGTGCTGGTCGTCACGTGCACCGGGGGCGAGGCGGGCAGCATCCTCAACCCGGCCATGGACCGGCCCGAGGTGCTGGCGAACATGCACGAGATCCGCCGTGAGGAGATGGCCCGCGCGGCCAAGATCCTCGGGGTGAGCCAGCGCTGGCTGGGCTTCGTCGACTCCGGCCTGCCGGAGGGCGACCCGCTGCCGCCGGTGCCCGAGGGCTCGTTCGCGGTCGTGCCGCTCGAGGAGTCGACCGAGGCCCTGGTGCGCGTGATCCGGGAGTTCCGCCCGCACGTCATCACGACGTACGACGAGAACGGCGGCTACCCGCACCCCGACCACATCCGCACGCACGAGGTGTCGATGGCGGCGTGGGACGCGGCGGCCGACCCGAGCCGCTTCCCCGAGGCGGGCGAGCCGTGGCAGCCGCTGAAGCTGTATTACATGCACGGCTTCTCGAAGGCCCGGATGGTGGCCTTCGACGCCGCGCTGAAGGAGGCCGGGCTCGAGTCGCCGTACACCGAGTGGCTGGCCAAGTGGGACCCCGACCGGGCCGATGTGATGGAGCGGGTGACGACCCGCGTCGAGTGCGGTGAATACTTCGAGGTGCGGGACGAGGCGCTGAAGGCGCACGCGACGCAGATCGACCCGAACAGCCGCTGGTTCTTCGTCCCGTTGGAGATCCAGCGCCAGACTTGGCCGACCGAGGAGTACGAGCTGGTCAAGTCGCAGGTCGACAGCACGTTGCCGGAGGACGACCTGTTCGCCGGCATCGGCATCGAGGAGAAGGTGAACACATGAGTCTGACGCTGCCGGCCGGCGTGGCGCTTCCGGTGACCGCGTCGGCCCTCGTCCTGACGCAGCAGCCGGGTGACGGCGACAACGGCGGGCAGGGGGAGGACTTCGGCAAGTCGTCCCCGGTCGGCTTCCTGGTGCTGATCCTGTTCCTCGTCGCGGTGGCGTTCCTGGTCCGCTCGATGACGAAGCACCTGAAGCGCGTCCCGGCCAGCTTCGACGAGCCGGCCGCCGAGGAACCCGCTGAGCCCGAGAAGGCGGAGAAGAAGGACGAACCCGAGGCGGCCGAGAAGCCGGCGAAGGACTCCTCGTCCACCAAGGCCGACTAGGGCACGCCTATTTCGAGTTGACCCGCGGCCGCCGGTTGTCGAGGCTGAGCACTCGTGGACGCCAAGGCGAAGTACCCGTGCCCGTGCTGCGGGCACCTGATCTTCGATGAGCCGCCGGGCTCCTTCGACATCTGCCGGGTGTGCTTCTGGGAGGACGACCAGCTCCAGCTGCGCTGGCCCGATTACGGCGGCGGTGCGAACGGTCCCTCGCTGATCGAAGCGCAGCGCGCTTACGCCGAACTCGGCGCGATGGAGTACCGGTTCACCGGTCTCGTGCGCATGGCCACCGCGTCCGAACCCGTGGACGACGGGTGGCGTCCCATCGATCTCGCCGTCGACGACTTCGAGCCTCGGGGAGTCGCGGAAGCGCGCCGGCTCGATGACTACACGACGCTGTACTGGTGGCGGCCGGCCTTCTGGCGTCGCGGCTGAGACCCGGTCGAAGCCCGCCGGTGCTGATCGCTCACCGGCGGGCTGCCCTACAGTCGCGGGTCCACCGGGTCCGACTCCAGGGCGAGCACCGCGAACACGCACTCGTGCACCCGCCACAGCGGCTCACCCCGCGCGACGCGCTCCAGGGCCTCCAGCCCCAGCGCGTACTCGCGCAGCGCCAGCACGCGCTTGCGGTTCACCCCGCGCTTGCGCAACCGCTCGAGGTTGGCCGGCAGCGTGTAGTCCGGGCCGTAGATGATCCGCAGGTACTCGCGCCCGCGCACCTTCACGCCCGGCTGGACCAGGCCGCGCGCGCCCCGGGTCAGGTTCGCCGACGGCTTGACGACCATGCCCTCGCCGCCCGACGCCGTCAGCTCCTCCCACCACGCGACCCCCTGGGCCACCGACCCGGCGTCCAGCAGGTCCACCGTGAGCGTCCGGGTGCGCTGGAAGCGCGGGCCGGCGAGACCGGCCAGCACCGAGAGGTGCCACGAGTGCGGCCGGTCGTGGTAGGCCGCCCCTTCCGACGCCAGCAGCTGGAACGGCGCCAGCCGCACCCCCGTCAGCCCGGACGTCGGCCGGCAGTACCGCCGGTACGCGTCCCGATAAGACTCCACTGTGGACTCACGCAGAGCCGTCCGCCGCAGCAGGTCCGAGACGTCGATGCCGCGCGCGGACGCCGCCGTCATGGCCGAGACCGCCGCCGGCAGCACCGCCTGGGCCGCCGCGCCGACCGACGCGTACTGGTCCGCGATCAGCGAACCGGCCTTGGCGCTCCACGGCAGCAGCTCCGCGTCGAGCAGCAGCCAGTCCGACTTCAGCTCCTCGAACACCCCGGCGGCCGCCGAACGCACGTCGTCCAGCAGCGAAGCGTTCTGCGCCGCCGAGAAGAACGGCCGTCCGGTCCGCGTGTACACCGCGCCGCCACCGTCGATGCCGAACCGCCGGGACCCCGAGCCGTCCCGGCACACGAGCACGACCGCCCGCGAGCCCATGTGCTTCTCCTCGCACAGCACCGACTCCACGCCCGCCGCGCGGTACTCGGCGAACGCCTCGTCGGGGTGCTCCAGGTAGTCGTCCCGGGACGACGTCGAGCACGGCGCCATCGTCGGCGGCAGGTAGGCCAGCCACCGCGGGTCGACCGCGAACCGGCTCATCACCTCCAGCGCCGCCGCCGACTGCTCCGCCGAGACGCCGACGCGGCCGTGGTGCGCGGTCTGCACGATCCGCTTCCCGATGACGTCGGCCAGCTCCAGCACGGCCGGCTCGCGCCCGCCCAGCGGCCGTGAAGCGTCGAGCGGTCGCGAAGGCTCGTACCAGACCTGGTGCGCCTTCACCGAGACGACCTCGCGCTCCGGGTAGCGCAGCGCGGTCAGCTTCCCGCCGAAGACGGCCCCGGTGTCGAGGCACATCGTGTTGTTGACCCACTCCGGCTCCAGCGTCGGCGTGTGCCCGTAGAGGACCATCGCGGATCCGCGGTAGTCGCGCGCCCACGGCAGCCGCACCGGCAGGCCGTACTCGTCGGTCTCGCCGGTCGTGTCGCCGTAGAGCGCCATGCTCCGCACCCGCCCGGACGCGCGCCCGTGGTAGCGCTCGGGCAGCCCGGCGTGCGCGACGACCAGGTCGCCGCCGTCGAGGACGTAGTGCGCGATCAGCCCGTCGCAGAACTCGTGCGCGCGACGGCGGAACTCCTCCGTCTCGGCGCCGAGCTGCTCCAGCGACTCCGCGAGCCCGTGAGCGGCGTTGACCTTCCGCCCGTGCAGGGCGCGCACCAGCTTCTGCTCGTGGTTCCCGCAGACGACCAGCGCGTCGCCGGACGAAGCCATCGCCATGACGCGCCGCAGCACGCCCGGCGTGTCCGGGCCGCGGTCGACGAGGTCGCCGACGAACACCGCGGTGCGCCCGTCCGGGTGGACGCCGTCGACGTATCCCAGTCCGGTCAGCAGCTCTTCGAGCTCGGCCGCGCAACCGTGGACGTCGCCGATCACGTCGAACGGCCCGGTCAGGTCGCGCTTGTCGTTGCGCAGCGGCTCGACGGCGATCTCCGCCTCGGCCACTTCGGTCTCGGAGCGCAGCACGTGCACGCGCCGGAACCCCTCGCGCTCCAGCGACTTCAGTGACCGCTGCAGCTCACCGCGCTGCCGGCGGACGACGTGGTCGCCGAAGTCGCGCTCGGGGCGCGAAGCGTTGCGCGCCACGCAGACGCCGAGCGGCAGGTCGAGCACGATCGCCGTCGGCAGCACGTCGTGCTCCTTCGCGAGCTTCACCAGGCTCGCCCGCGACGCGCGCTGGACGTTCGTCGCGTCGACGACGGTCATCCGCCCGGCCGCGAGCCGCTTGCCCGCGACGTAGTGCAGCGCGTCGAACGCTTCGGCCGACGCCGACTGGTCGTTTTCGTCGTCGGCGACGAGCCCGCGGAAGAAGTCGCTGGAGAGCACCTGTGTCGGCGCGAAGTGCGTGCGCGCGAACGTCGACTTGCCGGAGCCGGAAGCGCCGACGAGCACGACGAGCGACATGTCGGGAACGGTCAGCTTCACGCGGCCACCTCCTTGCTGCTCGTGAAGACCGCCAGCTGGGTCGGCGGTCCTGAAGTCTGGTCCTCCGGTCCCACCGGCAGGTAACGAACGTCGTAGCGATTTCGGGCCGCCACGCCGTCCGCCCAGGCGCGGAACTCGGCCCGGGTCCATTCGAACCGGTGGTCGGCGTGCCGGAAATGCCCCATCGGCAGGAACTCGAACAGCCGGTTGTACTCCGCGTTGGGCGTCGTGACGAGCACCGTGCGCGGCGCCGCGACCCCGAACACCGCGTGTTCCAGGGCCGGGAGCCGCTCCTCGTCGACGTGTTCGACGACCTCCATGAGCACGGCGGCGTCGTACCCGGCCAGCGCCGGGTCGGCGTAGGTGAGCGCGGACTGCCGCAGCGTGACGCGCGAGTCGTCCTTCAGCCGCTTCTCCGCGATGTCGAGCGCGCTCGCGGAGACGTCGACGCCGACGATCTCGGTGAACGACCGGTCCTTCTCCAGGACGCGCAGCAGCGCGCCGCTCCCGCAGCCGAGGTCGAGCACGCGCCGCGCGCCCGCGGCCCGCAACGCGGCGAGCACGCTGCCGTGACGCTGCGAGGCGAGGCTCTCCGGCCGGTCCGGCAGCTCGGTGACCACCGCCTCGGTCTCCGCCGGGACGTCGCCGGACTCGGCCAGCCGCGAAAGCGCGTAGCGCACGACCGGGCGGCGCCGGTCGAGGTAGCGGTTCGTGATGAGCGTCCGCTCGGCGTGCCCGGCGAGCCAGCCCTCGCCGGCGCGCAGCAGCTTGTCGGCCTCGTCCTGGCCGACCCAGTAGTGTTTGCCGCCGTCGAGCGCGGGCAGCAGGACGTAGAGGTGGCGCAGCGCGTCGGCGACCCGATGGGTGCCGGTGAGTGTCAAGTCGACATAGCGGCTCTCGCCCCACTGCGGGAAGTGCGGGTCGAGCGGGATCGGCACGGTCGCGACGCGCCAGCCGAGCGGCTCGAACAGCTTGTGCACCACCTCGGCGCCGCCGCGCGCGGACAGCGACGGCACGCCGACCGCCAGCTCGAAGGGCTCGTCGACGAGTTCGGGACGCGCGGCGCAGCGGCCCGCGAGCGCCGTCGTGAACGCCGCCCGCAGCGCGACCGCGAGGTACGAGCCACCGGCGTAGGGCCGGTCGTTGACGTACTGCGTCAGCGAAGTCCCGCCCCCGCGGACGAGCTCGATCGGGTCGATCTCGACGAACAACGCGACGGTGCACCGCTCCGGCGACGCCTCCGGGTAGAAGACGTGCGCGGTTCCGGCCGACAGCGCGACCGACTGCGCTTTCTCCGGGTGCTTGTGCAGGAGAAAACCCAATTCGGTGGCGGGGTTCCGGGTCGTCGTGATCGTCAGCAGCACCGGATCAGTGTGGCCGAGGGCCGGTGACCGCGCGCCCGGTTTTCCGGGGTGCGACCCTGAAGTCATGAACCGTCTCGCCAGTGCGACCAGCCCGTACCTGCTCCAGCACGCCGGCAACCCGGTCGACTGGTGGCCGTGGGGGCCGGACGCGCTCGCCGAGGCGCGGCGGCGGAACGTGCCCGTCCTGCTCTCGGTGGGTTACGCCGCGTGCCACTGGTGTCACGTCATGGCGCACGAGTCCTTCGAAGACGCCGAGACGGCGGCGGTAATGAACGCGCACTTCGTCCCCATCAAGGTCGACCGCGAAGAGCGGCCGGACATCGACGCCGTCTACATGGCCGCCACGCAGGCGATGACCGGGCAGGGCGGCTGGCCGATGACGTGCTTCCTGACCCCGGACGGCGAACCCTTCCACTGCGGCACCTACTACCCGCCGTCGCCGCGGCCGGGCATGCCGTCGTTCCGGCAGCTGCTCGCCGCCGTCGCCGAGGCGTGGCAGGAGCGGCCGGACGAGCTGCTGAACGGGGCCAAGCAGATCGTCGCGCACATCGCCGAGCAGACGGGCCCGCTGCAGGAGTCGGTCGTGGACGAGGCCGTGCTCGCGGCCGCCGTCGAGAAGCTGGCGAAGGAGGCGGACCCGGTCAACGGCGGGTTCGGCCGCGCGCCGAAGTTCCCGCCGTCGATGGTGCTGGAGTTCCTGCTGCGCCACCACGAGCGGACCGGATCTCCCGATGCACTGTCCCTTGTGGACAAGACAGCCGAGGCGATGGCCCGCGGCGGTCTGTACGACCAGCTCGCCGGCGGGTTCGCGCGGTACTCCGTCGACGCCGAGTGGATCGTGCCGCACTTCGAGAAGATGTTGTACGACAACGCGTTGCTCCTGCGCTTCTACGCTCACCTGTGGCGGCGCACCGGCTCGGCGACGGCGTCGCGCGTCGCTTCCGGGACCGCGGAATTCCTGGCCGCGGACCTGCTCACCCCCGAGGGTGGCTTCGCGTCTTCGCTGGACGCGGACACCGAGGGCGTCGAAGGCCTGACGTACGTCTGGACGCCGTCGCAACTGCGTGACGTGCTCGGCGACGACTCCGCCGCTTCGTTGTTCGGCGTCACCGACGAGGGGACGTTCGAGGCGGGCGCGTCGACGTTGCGCCTGTTCGGGGACCTGCCGGAACCGATGCGCGTCCAGCTCCTGGAGGCCCGCGCGAAGCGGCCGCAGCCCGGCCGGGACGACAAGGTGATCGCGTCCTGGAACGGCCTGGCGATCACGGCGCTGGCCGAGGCCGGCGTGGCGCTCGATCGTCCACAGTGGATCGACTGGGCCGTGGGTGCGGCCGAGTTGCTGCTTCGGGTGCACGTCGTCGACGGCCGGCTGCGGCGAAGCTCGCGCGATGGCGTCGTCGGGGAGTCGGCGGGGGTGCTGGAGGACTACGCCTGCGTCGCGGACGGGTTCCTGGCTCTGCACCAGGCGACCGGTGACGCGAAGTGGCTGACCGAAGCGACCCGGCTGCTCGACCTGGCGCTGACGCACTTCGCGTCCCCGGACGTCCCGGGCGCCTACTTCGACACCGCCGACGACGCCGAGACGCTGGTCCAGCGTCCGGCCGACCCCGGCGACAACGCGAGCCCGGCCGGGGCGTCGGCGCTGGCCGGAGCGCTGCTGACGGCGTCCGCGCTGGCCGGGCACGCCGATTCGGCCCGGTATCGCGAGGCCGCCGAGCAGGCGCTGCGGCGGGTCGGCGTGCTGGCCGGGCGGGTGCCGCGGTTCGCCGGGCACTGGCTGTCGGTCGCGGAGGCGCTGCAGGCGGGCCCGGTGCAGGTCGCGGTGGTCGGCCCGGATCCGGCGTTGCGCCTGGCGGCGGCGCGGGGCGTGCACGGCGGCGGCATCGTGCTGGCCGGCGAGCCGGACGCGCCGGGCGTCCCGCTGTTGGCGGACCGTCCGCTGGTGGATGGGTCGCCGGCGGCTTACGTCTGCCGGGGGTACGTCTGCGACCGGCCGGTGACGACGCCCGAGGCGTTGTCGGCTCAGCTCTGATCGCCCTGGGTGAACGCTCTGCTCTCTCCCGTGTATTCGGCGTAGCGTCAGTAGTGTTGTAATCATGTAATCGCGGAGGTGGAGTCATGGGGCGAGGCTGGAAGGGCAGCGGGGGCTGGAAGGGCGGCGGAGGCTGGCAGCAGGCCGAAGTGCCCTCGGCGGGCGACGCGGCGGCCTGGCTCGGCGGGCGCCTGCCCGACGGCTGGTTCACCGGAGCGCCGGAGGTCACGGTCGACCGCGAAGAGATCATCGTGGTGGGCGAACTGCCGGCGTTGACCGAGGAGTACGCGGACGACGCGGCCCGCGCGGCGGCCGAAGAGGGCCGGATCAGCCGCTACCGCGAAGAGACGCGCGACGAGCGCATCGAAATCGCGCGCCAAGCTGAGCACCGCTACCAGCGCAAGGTGGCCTGGGGCGCGCGGCTGGGCGGGACGACGGCGCTGTTCACGACGCATTCGGCGCCGGTGATGACCCGGCTGCGCCAGCCGGAGCGGCTGGTGCTGGACACCCTGGTGGACGCGGGAGTGGCCCGGTCCCGCTCGGACGCGCTGGCGTGGGCGGTCCGGCTGGTGGGCGAGCACGCGGACAGCTGGCTCGGCGAGCTGCGGCAAGCGATGACCAAGGTCGACGACCTGCGCTCGAAGGGCCCGGACCTGGCCTGACCTCCGGGTCGTGGGGTGCCGCCCCCTCGGCGGCACCCCACGACCCGTCAGTCGGCGACCAGGACCGGCTTCCGGAAACCGGCCCCAATCTCGCGTTGCCGCCGCACGATCCACGTGCCGGGCGCGATGCCGGTGCCCCCGTGTTCGGGGTGGATCAGGTACGCCGGCGCGGTGTTCTCGAAGGTCGCGATGGTCAGCCGTTCGGGGTCGTCCAGCCACGTGGTCATGCGGCACGTGCCGTGGTCCGCGACGAGCGTGTGCGGATTGTTGCCCGCCTCGCCGCGGACGAGTTCGCGGCCTTCGTCGGGCAGGTCCCACCACCAGCCGCGGTGGACCGTGGCGTTCAGCAGGGTCACCGGCAGAACGAGCAGGTCGCCCTGGGCCTGGAGGCCGTCGATCACCGGGACGGTGACCTGGCGGTCCAGGTGGCCGAGGACGTCGAGTCCGGTCCGGTCGAGCAGTTCGCTCAGGAACACAGGAATCACCTCAGGGGTTCAGGTCCGGCGCAGCAGGCCCGCGTACTGGGCTCCGGAGAGCCCGTACGACCAGCCGGCCGCGTCGAGGGGATGGTCGAATTCGGCGGGCACGCGCAGCCCGTAGCGGCGGCGGGTGCCGTCGCGCTCCACGGAGCCGTTGACGGCCAGCAGCAGCCGGCTCGGCGCGTGCCACTTCTGCGGTGGCAGGGTGTAGAGCTGCAGTTCGCAGCCGGGATTGCCGGGATCGGGCGCCCGGTCCAGCAGCTCCAGCCCGCCCTGGTCGATGTACGCGGACCAGCCGAGGTGCTCGACCGCGCACCGCCGCACCTCGACGTTGAACTCCCGGTTGATCCGGTCCGCGGTGGGGTCTTCGATCACCCAGGACGGCACCCGCGTGCCGTGCCAGACGTGCACGGCCCAGCCGTCGGGGTAGACCACCGCGGGCCCGGTCGCGCAGTGCAGCCGGCGCCCGTCGCCGTCGGGTTCGGTGCGCAGGGCGAGCGGCCGTTCGGACACGACGCAGACGCCGTCGCGCGGCCACCACCAGCCGCACGACCGGACCAGCGTCGCCCACAGCTCCGCTTCCGGATCACCCGTGTCCGGCACCACCCAGTAGACGTCCTGCTGGCCGTACCAGTGCAAGCCGAAGGGGTGCGGGATCGCCGCCTTGATCAGGCCGGCGACGGACTCCTTGGCGGTCTGCCGGAGCTCGCTCGGGAGCCCGCGCCGCCGTTCGCGCAACGCGGCCGCCCGATTCGCCAACCGTGCTTCCGGCGGCAGCGGGCCACCGGTGGAAAGCGCTTGCTGCGGCGGCAGGTACGAGACCGCGGCGTTCGGCGAAGGCACCCAGACGAACTCGGGCGGCGGCTCGCCCAGCAGGGCGTACAGCCGGGTGATGGCGTCCTCGGCCGCCGCGCGATCAGCGGGATCCGTGCGGAAGGCGTGCTTCAGCCATTCGGAAAAGTCGGGGAATCGGCGGTTCGCCCGCCGCGAGGCGCTCAACGCGCGAGGGCGCGCACGCCCTTTCGAATCGACATGACCCGATCATGACAGCACATTCGCCGATCGCGCAAGCCTGGACCTGGCGCGGCCTTCGCGCCTAGAGTTCGTCGTGCCCACGGTCCGTGCCGTGGTTCCGCCGTCGCACCGCACTCACCCGTGAAGGACGGCATTCATGGACGGCAGGATCACCCGGCGGCACCTGATCAAGGGCGGGCTCGCGGTGGCGGCGGTGCCGCTGCTCCCGGCCCTCGCCTCGGCGGCACCCCGCGTCGACGTGCCCACGCTCCCGTGGCCGGCGGCGAACGACATCGTCGCGAACACCACGATCCCGATGTTCCCCGACCGCGGCTTCCCGATCACGGGCTACGGCGCGAAGAACGACGGCAAGACCGACAACACCGCGGCGATCAAGAAGGCGATCGACGCCTGCAACGCGGCGGGCGGCGGGCACGTGATCGTGCCGGCCGGCGGCAGTTTCCTCACCGGCGCCGTCTACCTGAAGAGCAACGTCGACCTGCACCTGGAAAAGGGCGCGGTGCTGAAGTTCAGCGGTGACGCCTCGAAGTTCCCGAACGTGCTGACGCGCTACGAAGGCATCGAATGCGTCAACCACTCACCGATGATCTACGCCTACCGGGAAAAGAACATCGGCCTCACCGGCACCGGCACCCTTGACGCGGCCGCCACGTCGTCGTGGAACAAGGGCAGCGACCGCGCGTACCTGGAAACGCTGGTGGCCAAGGGAACTCCGCCGGAGAAGCGCGTCGTACCCGGCTCCGGCCACACCATGCGGTCGGCGTTCGTCGAGCCGTACGCCTGCGAGAACGTGCTGATCCAGGGCGTCACCCTGAAGAACTCCATGTTCTGGCAGCTGCACCCGACGCTGTGCCGCAACGTCACGGTCGACGGCGTCAGCACCGATCCCAGCACCGCGCACTCCAACACCGACGGCTGCGACCCGGAATCGTGCGACCACGTCGTCATCGCGAACTGCACCCTGGGCGCGCACGACGACAACATCGCGATCAAGTCCGGCCGCGACGCCGACGGGCGCCGCGTGAACGTCCCGTGCCAGAACCTCGTCGTCGTGAACTGCGTGATGAACGGCAACTGGGGCGCGATCACCTGCGGCAGCGAGCAAACGGGCGGGATCCGCAACGTCTACGCGTACCGGCTCACCGTGCAGGGTGACACGAAGTTCGCGCTGTACGTGAAGTCGAACACGCTGCGTGGCGGGTTCTCGGAGAACATCAACCTCGACAGTGTCTCCGGCACCTTCGCGCGGAACTTCGTGTTCGTGACGTCCACGTACAACAGCCAGACCGGCGGCTACGTCCCGTCGTTCGGGCCGTTCACGATCAGCAACTGCGCGAGCACGAAGATCGCGGGCAAGACCTTCGACGTCAGCGGGCTTTCGAACGCCCACGTGCACGGGTTCGCCGTGGCGAACTCCACGTTTGAGGGCGTGTCCGACCCGTCGAACACGCTGAAGTACGTGGACAGCGCCCGGTTCACGAACGTGACGGTCAACGGCAAGCCGATCTGACGTGGCAGGATCGGCGCGGCTGCGGCAGGCTTACTACCAACGAGTAGGAAGCCTGCCGTCAGTCCTTTCCGGAGGTAGCCGTGGACGTCCCCGAAGTGCCCTCGAAGGTGGATCCGGACGCGCTGACCACCGTCCTCGACGGCCGCTGGGCCGAGCTGCGCCGCGGCGTCCGCGCGCAGATGAGTGACGAGGAGTTCCGCGATCCGGTCAACCTCGGCATCGAGGCGCACCGCGCCCAGGTGCTCGACCAGCTGCGCGCGCTCGCCGAGAGCGACCGCCCCGGCCTCGGCTTCGACCCGGCGTACGGCGGCGGTGGCGATGTCGGCGGGTCGGTGACGTCGTTCGAGCTGCTCGGCTACGGCGACCTGTCGCTGATGGTGAAGGCCGGTGTCCAATGGGGACTGTTCGGCGGCGCCGTCCAGCTGCTCGGCACCGAGCGGCACCACGCCGCGCACCTGCGCTCGATCATGAACCTCGACCTGCTCGGCTGCTTCGCGATGACCGAGCACGGGCACGGCTCCGACGTCCAGCACCTGCGCACGACGGCGACCTTCGCGGACGGCGGGTTCGTCGTCCACACGCCGGACGCCATGGCCACCAAGGAATACATCGGCAACGCGGCCCGGGACGGCCGGCTGGCGGTGGTGTTCGCGCAGCTGGTCACCGGCGGCGAATCCCGTGGTGTGCACGCGTTCCTGGTGCCGATCCGGGACGACTCCGGCGAGCCGATGCCGGGAGTGTCCATCGAGGACTGTGGCCCGAAGGCGGGCCTGAACGGCGTCGACAACGGACGGCTGAGCTTCGACAACGTCCGGATCCCGCGCGAGGCCCTGCTGAACCGCTTCGGCGACGTGGCCGGGGACGGGACGTACTCGAGCCCGATCGAGAGCGACAGCCGGCGGTTCTTCACGATGCTGGGCACGCTGATCCGCGGCCGGGTGAGCGTCGGCGGGAGCGCGGGCGCCGCGACGAAACGCGGCCTGGCCCTGGCGATCCGCTACGGCGAGCAGCGCCGCCAGTTCAGGACGCCGGAGGGCGAGGAGGTCGTCATCCTCGACTACCTCGGGCACCAGCGGAAGCTGCTGCCGGCGCTGGCGAAGACGTACGCGCTGGCCTTCGCCCAGGAAGAGCTGGTGGCGAAGCTGCACGACATCGACTCGTCGGCGCCCGAGGAGGAGCAGCGCGAGCTGGAGTCGCGCGCGGCCGGGCTCAAGGCGCTCAACACGTGGCACGCGACGGCGACGATCCAGGCGGCGCGCGAGGCGTGCGGCGGCTCGGGGTACCTGGCGGAGAACATCCTGCCGGGCCTGAAGGCCGACACCGACGTCTTCACGACGTTCGAAGGCGACAACACCGTGCTGCTGCAGCTGGTCGCGAAGGGCCTGCTGACCAGCTACAAGCAGGACTTCGAAGACCTCTCGCCACTGGCCACGGCCCGGTTCGTCACCGACCAGGTGGTGAGCGCGATCCTGGAGCGGACGTCCGTGCGCAAGGCCCTCGAGTCGCTCACCGAGGGGTCCGACTCGGACGTCTTCTTCCGCCGCGAGTGGCAGCTGCGGCTCTTCGAAGACCGCGAGGAGCACGTCGTGGAGGGGGTGGCGAAGCGCCTGCGCAAGGCGGCTTCGGACCCGTTCGGGGTGTTCAACGCGGCCCAGGACCACGTGCTGCGCGCGGGCCGCGTCCACATGGAGCGGCTGGTGCTGGAGGCGTTCGCGGCGGCCGTCGCCCGGTGTGAAGACCCGGACGCCCGCTCGCTGCTCGACCGCGTTTGCGATCTGTACGCGCTGTCGGCGATCGAGGAGGACCTGGCCTGGTTCCTGGGCCACGGCCGCCTGACGGCGTCGCGCGGAAAGGCCGTGACGGCGGCGGTGAACAGCCTGTGTGCGCAGCTGCGCCCCCACGCGCGGGTGCTGGTGGACGCGTTCGCGATCCCGGAGCAGTTCCTCGCGGCGCCGATGCTGCGGGCATGACGGCGGGGGTGGCCGGTGTCGGGGAACCGGCCACCCCCGCCTTGCCTCACCCGGTCAGGACCGGTGGTGCTTGCCGTCGTCGTCGGTGACCTCGAACTGCTCCTTGCGGACCTTGCCGGAGACGGTCTGCTCGTCGCTGACCGTCTCGGCCCGCAGGCGCGCCCGCTCGACCGGCACGGTTTCCTTGCGCACCACGGGCTTCTCCGCGTGGAGGACGACGTCCTGCTCGGCCTCGCCGATCTCGGCCTTGCCCCGGCCGTCCTTGATCGGCTCCCGCTCGACGCGCACCTCTTCGTGCCGCACCGGGACGGTGACCTGCTGCTCCTCGGTGACGACGTACTTGCGCAGCCGCACGCGGCCGGTCTCGACCTGCTCGGTACCGACGTTCAGCCGCTCCTCCGAGCGCGTCATGCTGTCCTTTTCGGACTTCCCGCGACCGGCGTCCATTTCGGACCGCCCGCGGCCCTGCGTCCGGTCACCCGTCCGCCCGTCCCCGTCCATCCGGCCGTCCGCCGAGGTCCGCGGCATGGGCAGGCCGTAGTGCTGGTAGAGCTGGGTGCTTTCCTCCGGTGAGAGGTGCCCGTCGGCGTCGATGCGCGGCGCGTCGGAGACGGCGTCCTTGTCGACCCGGACGTGCACGCCGTCCTTGTCGGTGTGCGCGCCCGAGAGCGGGACGAAGCTCTCCTTGGTCCCGAACAGACCGGTCTTGACGGTGATCCACTCCGGCTGGTGGGTCGCGTCGGCGAGGTAGACGTTGCCGACCTTCCCGAGCTTGTTGCCGGCCGGGTCGACCACGGCACTGTCGATGAGCTCCTGGGGCTGCATGATCTTGGCCATCGCTGTGCTGCTCCTTTCGCGCGTCGGTTCTGTAGGAGCCACCGTGGGTCCCACCGAAGATCACGGCAACCGTCGTGGTGCTCCCGTGGGTGACCCCGGAAAGTGGTGGTTTGGCTGGTGGCCCACTGGCAAGGAGGGCGTGGTTCCCGCAGGTCGCACGGGGTGTCTGTGCGGTGATCGGCAGCGTGGGGGATGGCGCGAAGGTGTGTAACTGAGTTCGCTGTGACGGGCGCCACTGGCGGAGCTGTCACAACGCGGCCGCGCGCGTCGTCAAGGGGGTGAAAGCGGACGACGGAAGGAAAGCACGATGGAAGCGCGCTTCAACATGTTCGAGAACGAAGTCACCAGCAAGTTCTTCAAGCGCCTGATCGCGGCATCGCGCCCGATCGAGGAGTCGTCCCTCCCGAAGGCGACGCAGGAGCTGGTGAAGATCCGCGCGAGCCAGATCAACGGCTGCGGAATGTGCCTGGACATGCACACGAAGGACGCGGCGGCGGCGGGCGAGACGGCGGTCCGCCTGGCGATGGTGGCGGCGTGGCGCGAGGCAGTGGTGTTCACCGAGGCGGAGCGCGCGGCCTTGGCGCTGGCGGAGGAGGGAACCCGCCTGGCGGACACCCACACCGGCGTCACCGACGAGACGTGGGACCAGATCCGCAAGCACTACGACGACGAGCAGATCGGCGCGCTGGTCTGCCTGGTGGCGGAGATCAACACCTGGAACCGGTTGAACGTGATCGCCCGCAACCCGGCGGGCGAGTACCAGCCGGGAATGTTCGGCTGAGGTTCGTTCGGCTCGAGGGGGCTTCGTTCGCTGGGGTGTGCGAGCGAGGCCCCTTCAGTGCGTTCGGTGGGAGACTGATCGGGTGGATGACGGGGGAAGCGGCAGAGCTCTGACGAGTGGCTGGCGCAAATGGACCCTGGCTGCGGCGATTGCGGGCGTCTTTACGCTGGTGTTGATCAGCTTTACGTCGGTCATGTCGGGTAGCTGGGTGAACATGCCGATGGCGCTGGTCTTCGGTGCCGGTGGCGTTCACCAGTGGGTCCGGTATCGGCAGTCACGCTGAGCTGTGGCTCGTTTCAGGCGCACATGGCCGGCTGGATCGCGAGGATCTGCTCCTGGTCTCTTCTCGACCTGGGCTTAGGCACCTTCTAGGTGCGCTGAGCTGCAGTTTTGTCTGTCATCAGTTCTCGCGGGTGCTTGCCTCTTCCTGACCTCTGACGGCCTGGCGGCCGACGCCACACCCCACCCTGCATCCCGATACGAAGCCAGCACGCGGCCGGTCGTGCCGGGTCAAGACACGCTTTCCCGTCTTGACGCGGTGCTACCGGCCGTTGTCACGATCAGGCTTCGGGATGGAGGTCCCTAACGGCGGTGCGTAACAGAGATCGACTCCCGAGCGACCCGTTTGTCACCACCGCTCGTAGCTCGTCGAGGAGGCCGGGATGGCTCAGGGGACTCGTGTGCCGCCGCGCGGCGCTGCGCCAGGTGACCCGCTGGCGGCCGTACCACCCAGCCGGCAGGCGAAGCGGAGCGGCAGCCCGCTGTGTCGGAAGCGGCTGCGGCCGCCAAGGCAAGGGGCTACATAGGCAACAGGCGCGCCGCCATCGGCGGCGCGCCTTGATTCCATAGAGCCAAGTTCGGCAAGTTGACGACACGAGTTGGAAATCGATGGAGTGGAATAATGGCTGATTCGGAGACGAAGCAAGACGATAATTCTGCCTCAGTAGATGGCAAGAAGAAGCGGTCTCGTGTACTGCAAGAGGACGTGCCAAGCTCCAGTTTGGAGCAAGCTATGAGGGTTCCTCGTGCTATTGCGGATAATTATGCATACAAGCCAACCAGGTCTTTGAATGTTGCTGAAGCAATTGGCATGACGCCGACATCAGGATCATTTCGTCTGATCACTGGTGCCGCCGCAGCGTATGGACTTACGACCGGTGCGGCGCAGGCGCCTGAAATCGGGTTGACGCCGATAGGTTTGCGGATTGTGCGGCCTACCTCAGAAGGCGACGATATTGTCGCCAAGCGGGAGGCTCTGCTTCAGCCAAAAATTATTGGTGACTTTTTGCGTCGCTACGACGGTGCTGCGATGCCGCCGGATAACATTGCGAAGAATGTCCTTCAGGAAATGGGGGTGCCCGCGGACCGGGCTGAGAAAGTTTTGGTGCAGATAACTGAAGATGCCCAAGCTTTGGGATTTATTCGAGAATGGAGCGGAAAGCGTTACGTCGATCTTGCTTCACCGGAGCGGGAGGCGGCAGCGGGTAAAGACGCTGCCGAAGATTCTTCTGAAGAAGGAGAAAATTCGCTCGAAGCGCTTGCGGTTCCAGTTGCTACGGTGCCCCCACGTGCGTCAACGACTGAAGTTCAGGTCAACCCTGCCCGGAATTCGCCCAGTGTATCTATGAACGCTGGAATTAACGTGAATGTCGAAATTCATATCGCGGCCGACGCGTCCACGGAGACAATCGAAGATATATTCCGAAACATGCGCCGATACATCTTGAGTGATGGCGGATCCGGAGATGAAGTCGATGGCTAGTGATAATTTCGACACTGAGTATCTTCGCCGAGTAAAGGAGTTTCAGGTCAGGGTCCGGCAACCGCCGGCTAGGCGTCTCGAAGCTGTGGTTCCTGCCAGGGGGCCACTCTCAGCGCGCGACGCGAGTATCCTGGAACGACTTCGAAGACATTCCGTTTCCCTTGCGGAATCATTGGAACAGGTCCTAAAAGACCTCAATGACCAAACGCGGCTGAGCTACATTGGACCTGCGGGCGAAATTCGTGAAGTTATGCGGGCGACGGTCCAGCTGTTTGCGCCTGATGAGGAGGTAAAGGCGCAGTCGTGGTTCAAGGGTACCGAGCAGGGTGGAAAAGTTAATCCTACTCAAAGCGAGCGCATCAGATATGCGGTACAGCAAAGAGATGGAAGTAAGGATCAGGTGAAGGGTGTTGATGATCTAGTTGATCAGCTGATCGGACAAGTTGGTAGGCAGACTTACTCTGCAGGAAGTGGTGCATTTCATGCGGGCACTGTGCAGAAGAAGGTTCGAAAGCTAACAGGCTGGGTCTTTGCCGTGTTGGATGAGGTTCTGCCTGAATAAACTAGCTGAAGAAAGTTTCGACATTGCCGGACAATGCGTGCTCAATTCGCATCTTAATTGAGCGGTGAATATTTAGGGATCCGATTTCCTGAGCGGTCCTCCATGTTACCTCTTTGCTTTCGCTGCTGGTGCTAGGTTTTCCTCCGGTAGGCTGGGCTCGAAAGCAGATTGAGAACTCCTGTCGGACCTCGCCGTCATCGTAGGCGATCACATGCTTTGGATCTGAGTACAGGCCAATTACCGTTGTGACCTCGCACTCAATGCCGGTCTCCTCGCGGACCTCTCGGACTGCAGCCTCGGCCAGTGTCTCGCCGAGTTCAAGCTGGCCGCCGGGGATTGAGTACAGGTCGTTGTCCGTGCGCTTGATCATCAGGATCCGGCCTTCGTCGTCCTGGATGAATGCCGACACCGCTACCGCGATGCTGTTCGCTTTCGGTGCGTTCGGGTCGTTGTAGTAGTCGACGCGGGTCATGCTGCCTCCTAGAAGCTGGCCGGCTTGGCGAGGTTCCAGACTGACTCGAAGCTCTCCGAGTACGTTTCGAAGAGGTCCCCAGCGGACAGCCTCCGCAGGTGGAGGGACGGGGCGTGAGCTCCCTGGAACCCGTACACGTGCGTATTGATGATCATCTCGTCGTCGAACCGGAAGATCGAGTTGTAGAGCGTCGTGTTGTGGAAGCGCATCTCCACCCCCTCGACCCCGACCAGCGGACGGTAAGACGCCAGCGCGTTGCGGATGCGTGCTGCAAGCGTCCCGTCGCCCAGTTGCTCTTCCTCGCCGCGTAGGGCAACACTGCCACCCTCGGGGTCTCCGAACGCGAGCCGGATTTGAGCGCCGGCCGCTGCCTTGGCTGTCAGGTCCTTGATGAACCGCGGGCGTTCCACTAGGAACAACGCAGCGTGGACCAGGATCTCAACGGTCTCCGCGGCTTCCTTAATCAGCCGATCCCACAGCTCGACGGGCACGGCGTTGCGGTGCGGGAAGACCTGCACAACCTCGGCGGCAGCCGTCTCGGCCCTGCGCTCCGGAGCCATGGAGTCCGGCCACAGGTAGGTCTCTGACTCGCGCACCATGGCGGCGATCTTGTGCCGGTGCTTGGGGTAAGGCGTCCGGTTCTTGGTGATCCAGCGCTCGACGGTCTTCTGGTCGACCCCGACAGCCTTGGCCACCTGCTCCAACGTCAGCCCGTTGCGCAGTAGTGCGTCACGCAGGCGTTCGTTCGCCATCGGCACCCCTTGGGACGTGTAGGGACGTCTTCAACGTACCAGGGACGTCCCAAGATGTCCTGCCACGTGGTGATCACGTCCCGCGTTTTGGCGGAGATTAGGTGTCAGGTTGCCGCGACACCGAGGAGGTAGACGTGACCATTCAAACCGCCGGCTGGCCGGCTGCCTTGGACAAGCGGGCGGTAACTCGTCGACGTGCGGCGTAGACGCCATCGCCGTACTGCGGAGGGAACTGGACGAGGTGAGCGCGGCACTGAACGCCACAGCGGCACGAGGCGGAGAGCCGCCAGAAGCTGCCGAGCTGGCAAGGGATTGGGCAAGTGAAGCAGGACATGGACGGGCTGGGGGTGCGCTGGGTAGTCGGCCCGAACATCGAGGTGACGGTGGAGGAGACCGGCCCGGAGCAGTCGTGCCCACCGGTCCTGGTGCTGGCCGGCGCGCCCTTCGTGCTGACGCTGGTCCCTCCGCACGACCAGGAAACGTGGCCGGAAACGGTGGCCTTCCTGCGGCAGCTCCGCGACCACGCGGACGAGCTGGCGGCGCTGCTGGAAGCCCGCGCAGAGAGGCGTGACCGTGCGGAACGCTGAGCCGAAGACGCTGCGCGACGCCCACGAGGTCGTGATGGACCGCAGACCGCCGAACGACGCGAACTCGTCGGTGTGGCTGGCGTTCCGGCTCGGCAACGCGCGGCTGTACAAAGCCGTCGCGGACGTCGATCGGGGTCATCGCCACGAGGCGCTGTATTGGGCCGGGTACGAGGAACGGCAGGCGGGTGAGATCTCGGTGAACCGTCAACCGGAGGCCAAGACCGCTGACTAGGCGTACATGGCCAGCCAGATCGCGATGTAGTGCGAAACCGCCGCGAGCACCGTGCAAGCATGGAAGAACTCGTGGTACCCGAAGGTCTCCGGCCAATGGTTCGGCCACTTCACCGCGTAGAACACCGCTCCGAGCGTGTAGAACAGCCCGCCCACGCAAAGCAGCACCACAGCCGCGACCCCGGCGTGCGTGAAAAGCTCAGGGAAGACGAACACCGCGACGTAGCCGAGAGCGATGTAGATCGGCACTCCGAGCCAGCGCGGCGCGTGGGGCCACAGCATCTTCAGCGCCACGCCGAGAATCGCGCCGCCCCAGACGATCGACAAGACCACGTACCCCGTCGGCTTGGACATCGCCAACAATGTGAACGGCGTGTACGTGCCCGCGATGAACAGGAAGATCATCGAGTGGTCGGCGCGCTTCATCCACTTGTACGCGCGGGGGCTCCAGAAGCGACGGTGGTACAGCGCGCTCACGCCGAACAACCCCAGCACCGTCAGGCCGTACACCGATGTCGCCAGCGTCGCGACCGAGGACACTGTGGACGCCGCCAAGGTGATCAGCGCCGCCGCTGCCGCCAAGGCACCGAAGAACGTCCAGAAGTGGATGTGGCCCCGCAACCGCGGGCGGAGGTCCACTACGGGCTCGGGTGGTGGTTCCGTCTTCACGCTCACCCTTCCAGGTTAAGGGACCGCAGGTTCCCCGGCAGCGGTCGAGTCACGCGCCTCACACCGGGTGCGTACTCTTCCTCGACGTGAGTGTTCGCTCCTTCTTGTCCGACGTCGTGTACAGCGCCTACGGCCGGCGCCTCATCCAGCAGGCCGCCGGCCGGCATCCCCGGCACATCGCCATCATGCTCGACGGTAACCGCCGGTGGGCTCGTGAAGCGGGCTTCGCGGACGTTTCGGACGGCCACCGCGCCGGAGCGAAGAAGATCGCGGACTTCCTGAGCTGGTGCCAGGAGGCCGACGTCGAGGTCGTCACCATGTGGCTGCTCTCGACCGACAACCTCAACCGCGACCCGGACGAGCTCACGCCGCTGCTGAAGATCATCACCGGCGTCACCGACGAGCTGGCCGCGCCCGGCAAGACCTGGCAGCTGCGGATCGTCGGCGCCCTCGACCTGCTGCCCGCCGACGTCGCGAAGCGGCTCAGCGAAGCCGCCGCGCGCACCGAGGGGCGGACCGGGATGGAGGTCAACGTCGCGGTCGGTTACGGCGGGCGACAGGAAATCGCCGATGCGGTCCGCAAGTTGCTGCTGCAGCACGCCGACGAGGGTACGACCATTCACGAGCTCGCGAAAATCCTCGACGTCGACCACATCTCCGAGCACCTCTACACGTCGGGGCAGCCGGATCCGGACCTCATCATCCGCACCTCCGGCGAACAACGGCTTTCCGGATTCCTGCTCTGGCAATCCGCCCATTCGGAATTCTGGTTCACCGAAGCGTATTGGCCGGCCTTCCGCCGGGTCGACTTCCTGCGCGCCATCCGCGACTACGCCTGGCGGCACCGCCGGTTCGGATCGTAGAAACCCGGATCGCAGAACCTGGATCGTGGAAACGCCGAAGGGCCCCGGAGCGAACTCCGAGGCCCTTCGAAAGCCGCACTCAGTGGTGGTGGTGCTCCAGCGAGTGCAGGATCAGCGCCGGGGTGGTGGCGATGCCCGTGTAGGCACCGGCGACCAGGGAGGCCGCACCGTAGCCCAGCGCGCCGCCGCCGTTGATGAACGTGGCGTAGGCGTCGCCGAACGTCGGGTCCGGGGTGCCGCCGTGGTCGCCCGTTGCGGCGAACGCGGTGCTGCCGATCATCATGAGGCCCGCAGCGGTGGCGGCGACGAAACCAGCCTTCTTCAGCACTTCGCACACTCCTAGGTAGATCTGTTGGGTACGGGCACCGGGTGAACCGGTGGTGTGTCCCGTAAGGAGAAAAATTACCCGCTTGCCCGGCTTCTCGTACGGTTTGTACGCCCATTGTGTGAGCCTGGCGCAGGCGCTTTCACTCGGACCGGTTCTCTATCGGTATTGCGGAATGCGCGGCGCAACTCGCCGTGGTAAAAGCCGTCAGTCGATCTTGTGAATACAACGGGTCAGCAATTCTCCCAAGATCATTCCGAAGGGTGGGTATCGATGGAGCGGCCAGTGACGCAGGGTGAGCGTCACGGGACGTCGATGTCGGACGACCGACAGTGAGGTGACGATCTGGCGAATCACCGTGTTGGCTCGCTGCGCGATCAGGCATTCGTAGGTACCTTCCGAGGTGAGGGCACGCGTTCCGTGCGAGTCCTCGCGGGAGGCCCTGGTCGTGACGGTGATCGAGGGGGCGGCGCAGCCGCCCACGAGACGCACGAGGGGGCCGGCACCCGGCCCTCGTGGCCGCGCCGACTGACCCACCGGTCAGGAGGAACGGTCCAGCCAGGGAGGTGCCCGGCCCAGCGAGTGCGGGCGTGAGGTGCACACGCCCTCGAGGGAGATGCCGTCGTGACTGCGCAGCGTTTGCCCCGTAAGGCCTCTGGCCGTTCTTCGACCGGTGCCGTTCCTGGCCCGGAGAAAGCCTCGACCTCGCCCGAATCCCAGCAGCACATGTACGTGCTCGACACGTCGGTCCTCCTTTCGGACCCGTGGGCGGTGACCCGGTTCGCCGAACACGCCGTCGTGCTTCCGCTGGTCGTCATCAGTGAACTGGAGGCGAAGCGCCACCACCCGGAGCTCGGCTGGTTCGCCCGGGAGTCCCTGCGCATGCTCGACGACCTGCGCCGGCAGTACGGCAGGCTCGACGCGCCGCTCCCCATCGGGGACCACGGCGGCACGCTGCAGGTGGAGCTGAACCACTCGGACCCGACGGTGCTCCCCGTCGGCTTCCGGACCGACTCCAACGACCACCGGATCCTCGCCTGCGCGCTCAACCTGGCGGCGGAGTTCCCGGCGGTCACCCTGGTGACGAAGGACATCCCGCTGCGGGTCAAGGCGGGTGCCGTGGGCCTGGAGGCCGACGAGTACCGCGCGCAGGAGGTCACGCCGTCCGGCTGGACGGGCATGGCGGACGTCGACGTCGAGCAGGACGTGCTGGACACGCTGTTCGGCGGCGGCACGGTCGACCCGGTCGAGTACGGCATGGACGAGCTCGCCGAACTGCCCTGCCACACCGGGCTGCGGCTGCTCGCGGGCACGTCCAGCGCGCTCGGGCGGATCACGGCGGACAAGCGCATCCGGCTGGTGCGCGGCGACCGCGAGGCGTTCGGCCTGCACGGCCGCAGCGCCGAGCAGCGCGTCGCGCTCGACCTGCTGCTCGACTCCGACGTCGGCATCGTCTCGCTGGGCGGACGAGCCGGCACCGGCAAGTCGGCGCTCGCGCTGTGCGCCGGCCTCGAGGCCGTGATGGAACGCCGTCAGCACCGCAAGGTCGTGGTGTTCCGGCCGGTCTACGCGGTCGGCGGCCAGGACCTCGGCTACCTGCCCGGGTCCGAGAGCGAGAAGATGCAGCCGTGGGCGCAGGCGGTGTTCGACACGCTCGGCGCGCTGGTCAGCCAGGAGGTCCTCGACGAGGTCTTCGACCGCGGCATGCTCGAGGTGCTCCCGCTGACGCACATCCGCGGCCGCTCGCTGCACGACACGTTCGTCATCGTCGACGAGGCGCAGTCACTGGAACGGAACGTCCTGCTCACGGTGCTTTCGCGGCTCGGCACGGCGTCGCGGGTGGTGCTCACCCACGACGTCGCCCAGCGCGACAACCTGCGCGTCGGCCGGCACGACGGCGTCTCGGCGGTGATCGAGAAGCTGAAGGGCCACCCGTTGTTCGCGCACGTCACGCTGACGCGCTCCGAACGCTCGCCGATCGCCGCCCTGGTCACCGAGATGCTGGAGGACCACGGCTGAGCTTGAAGTCCGTGAAGGCCCCCTTACCGGCGCTAAGAGCCGGTAAGGGGGCCTTCACGGCTTTTACCAGCCGGAGGGGAGGGGGCGGCCTTCGGCGAAGCCGGCCGCCGACTGGACGCCCAGCAGCGCGCGCTCGTGGAACTCCTCCAGGGTGCGCGCGCCCGCGTACGTGCACGAGGACCGGACGCCGGAGCCGATCGAGTCCAGCAGGTCCTCGACGCCCGGCCGGGCCGGGTCGAGGGCCATCCGCGACGACGAGATGCCCTCCTCGAACAACGCCTTCCGGGCGCGGTCGAAGACGTTGTCCGTCCGCGTCCGCGCGCCGACCGCGCGCTTCGACGCCATGCCGAACGACTCCTTGTAGGGCCGCCCCTGCTCGTCGAACCGCAGGTCGCCGGGGGATTCGTAGGTGCCGGCGAACCACGAGCCGACCATCGCCGCGGAGGCTCCCGCGGCCAGCGCCAGCGCGACGTCGCGGGGGTGGCGGACACCGCCGTCGGCCCAGACGTGCTTGCCCAGCTCACGCGCCGCGGCCGCGCAGTCGGCGACCGCGGAGAACTGCGGGCGGCCCACGCCGGTCATCATCCGCGTGGTGCACATCGCGCCCGGCCCGACGCCGACCTTGACGACGTCGGCGCCCGCCTGGATCAGGTCGCGCGTGCCCTCGGCGGTGACCACGTTCCCGGCGACCACCGGGACCTGCGGCGACACCGCCCGGACGGCCTTCAGCGCGGCGATCATCTTTTCCTGGTGCCCATGCGCGGTATCGACGACGAGCACGTCGACGCCGGAGCCGAGGACGGCTTCGGCCTTCGCCGCGACGTCGCCGTTCACGCCGACCGCGGCGGCGACGCGCAGCTTGCCGTCGCCGTCGACCGCCGGGGTGTAGATGTCCGCGCGCAGCGCCCCGACGGCGGTGAGCACGCCCGCGAGACGGCCCTCCGAGTCCAGGCCGAGGGCGAGCTGAGCGCCGTGGCGGTGGAGCTGCTCGAAGACCTCACGCGCCGGCGTGGTCAGCGGCACCGCGACGGTCGCGGGCTGCGCGACGTCGGCGAGACGCGCGAAGCGGTCGACGCCCGCGCAGGCCGCTTCGTCGACGATGCCGACCGGGCGGCCTTCGCCGTCGACGACCACGACGGCGCCGTGAGCGCGCTTGTGGACCAGGTTGAGGGCGTCGGCCACGGCGTCGCCGCCGGTCAGCACCAGCGGCGTGTCCCACACCGGGTGGCGGCTCTTGACCCAGCCGACGATCTCGGAGACGGCTTCGGTGTCCACATCTTGGGGGAGCACCACCAGCCCCCCGCGGCGGGCGACGGTCTCGGCCATCCGGCGGCCGGCGACCGCGGTCATGTTGGCGACGACGATCGGGATGGTCGCGCCGGTGCCGTCCGCGGTGGCGAGGTCGACGTCGAAGCGGGACTCCACGTCCGAACGGTTCGGCAGCAGGAACACGTCGTCGTAGGTCAGGTCGTGAGCGGGCCGGTGGCCGTCGAGGAAACGCACGAGTCCCCAGGCTACGTGGCCGGGCGCGAGACGGCGAACGCGGCCGGGGCCGTGGCAGGATCGGGGCATGAGCCGCCGCGACCGCGACACCGAGGGACGGGCCCGCAACGCACGGCCGCGCGACGGCCTCGGCCGGCCCCTGCCGTACGGCACCGACGGCGTCGAGCGCCAGCCGGAAGGCATCGCGAGGACGCCGTCGCAAACGCTTGCGGAGGCCCAGCAGCTCCTCGACGACGGCAAGCCGTTCCACGCGCACGAGGTCTTCGAGGACGCGTGGAAGACGACCGACGGGCCGGATCAGGAGTTGTGGCGCGGGTTGGCGCAACTGGCGGTCGGGTTGACGCACGCGGCGCGCGGCAACGCCGTCGGTGCGGCCGCCTTGCTCGAGCGGGGGGCGGCGAACATCGAGCCGTTCCGGGCCGAGCCGCCGCACGGTGTCGACGTCGCGGGGTTGCAGGAGTGGGCGCGAAGCTTGGCCGACGAGGCGAAGCAGCGCGTGCGGGTGTCGCCGACGCCGCCGCGGCTGAAGTGCTGACGGCGCTCGGCGCCGCGGTCATCGCGGCCGTCGCGTCGCTGGTCGGCGTGACGCTCGGGGCGTTGGTCGAGCCGTTGAAGCTCAACGCGGCGCGACGCGCCAAGCTGCGGCAGGACCGCGCCGACCGCTGCGGCCGGTTCATCGAAGCCGCGGCCCGGGCGCGGCAGCACCTCGTCAGCCTCAACGTCGGTCACCGCCGAGGAGAATCCGGCGAGGTGGCGAGCTACGAAGCCGACTACTACACAGCGCGTGCGGAACTGCGCTCGTTGCTCGGGCTCCTGGTGATGAGCGGCCCCGACGAGCTGGTCGACGCGGCCAGGGACGTCCGGAAGAAGGACATGGATCTGCACCACGTACGGCATGAGCCGGACGAAGGCGGCGAGTTCGACCAGTTTCAGCTGCCGCCCGTCGTGCGGAAGGCCGTGACCGCGGTGGACCGGGCGATCGAGGAGTTCGCCCTCGTCGCCCGGAAGCACACCTCTTAAGCCTCGTCCCAGCCGGTCGAAGCGGTCTTCTCCGCGCCCAGCGTCGTGCCTTCGCCGTGACCCGTGTGCACCTTCGTCGCCTCCGGGAGCGTGAACAGCTTCTCGCGGATGGACTGCACGATCGTCGGGTAGTCCGAATAGGACCGTCCGGTCGCGCCCGGGCCGCCGTGGAACAGCGTGTCACCGGTGAACAAGACGCCGAGGTCTTCGGCGTACAGGCACACCGCGCCGGGCGCGTGCCCCGGGGTGTGGATGACGCGCAACGCCGTGCCCGCGATCGTGATCGTCCGGCCGTCCGCCAGCTCGCCGTCCGGCGCGCGGTCCGGGTGCGTCTGGTCCCAGAGGACGCGGTCGTCCGGGTGCAGCAGGATCGGCGCGCCCGTGGCCGCGGCCAGCTCCGGGGCCGCGTTGACGTGGTCGTTGTGCGCGTGGGTGCAGACGATCGCCGCCAGCTTTCGCTCGCCGACGACGTTCCCGATCGCCTTCGCGTCGTGGGCCGCGTCGATCACGATCACTTCCGTGTCGTCGCCCACGATCCACACGTTGTTGTCGACGTCCCAGCTGCCCCCGTCGAGCTGGAAGGTGCCGGACGTCACCAGGTTCTGCACGATCGCCGTCATGTGCCCGACCCTAACGCGGTCAGCCAGGTCTTCGCGGGCCGGCAGACGAGTTCGCCGCCGACGACCCGGCACCACGTCCGGTAGTCGTCCGAGTAGAGGCGCTCGCCGACCCAGTGGTAGCCGGGGCCGGGCTCGGTGCGCGGCGTGAAGGGGACGAAGTTCGCCGCGTCGTCGATGCTGCCGCTGCCGTCGTACCGGGCGACCGCCGGGTACGGGTAGACCGGACGGCTGCGCGTCGCGTTCGACGCGACCACCTTGCCGGGCGCCTTGCCGCTCTCCGCCCAGGCCATCACCGGCGTCAGGACGTCGAAGGTGTTCGGGCCGTCGCCACCGCCGCAGTGCGCGACGCCGGGGAACAGGTACAGCCGGGCGAAGCTGTCGACGCGAGTCGCGGCGCGCAGGGCGTCCCAGTACGCGAGCGTGGACTGCGGCGAGATGTGCTGGTCGTTCCAGCCGTGCCAGAGCAGCAGCTTGCCGCCGGCGCGCTGGAAGCTCGTCAGGTCGGGGTCCATCGCCGCCAGGTAGCTCGACGACTGGACGGTCTTCCAGAACGACGCCACGGTGAACTTCAGGTCCGACAGCTGGAAGTCCGGGTCCTGCGCGCCGGGGAAGGCGAGGTAACGCAGGTACGACAGGGCGAAGTTCGCGCTGGCGGACGGCCCGGTCGGCGTCGCCGGGACGAACAGCGACCACTCGAGCTCCGAACCCCACTCGTGTGCGATCGCGGGCTCGAGGCGGCGGCCCTGCGCGTCGGTGGCGCCGTCGTGCAGCTTGCGGACGACGGCCGCCTCGGCCGGGCTGAGGCAGGTCGCCGGGTCCTGGCCGGCCGCGCAGGCGAGCGTGGCGGGGTCGAGGTGGCACCAGCGGGGATCGTCGAGCTGACCGTCACGCAGGCCGTCGAGCGCGTCGCACGCCTTGAGCACGGCGGTGTGGACGAGCGGGAGCTTGCCGGCGAGCAGGATGGCGTGGCCGTCCGCGTCGAGGTTGGCGACGACGTTCCAGGCGTGGTGGAAGGTGTTCTGCACGGCCATGTCGTTGGCGGGCGCGCCGGCGGCGATGCCGTCGAAGTCGTCCGGGTAGCGCTGGGCCTCCATGAGCGCTTCGCGGCCGCCGTCGGAGCAGCCGGTGAAGTAGGAGTACGCCGGGGCGCGGCCGTAGAACCGGCTGATGAGCGCCTTGACGACCTGGGACGTCACGTGCACGCCGCGGTAGGCGAAGTCGATCTGCGCCTGCGGGTCGTCCAGGGCCCAGGAGCCGTCGTTCTGGCCTTGGTGGCCCATGTCGGTGGTCGCGCCGGCGAGGGTGCCGTCGACGACGAGCGGGCACGTCGAAGCCTGGCCGTAGTTGATGTTCGCGCTGCCGCACAGCCCGCCGCAGCCGGTCTGGACGTACCGCTGGGTCCAGCCGTTCACGGGCAGGCGGGCGACGACGGTGTTCGCGGGCGCGACCGTGGCCTTGACCTCGCAGTAGGGCGCCGGGGTCCCGGTGGTCACGACGGTGGCGGACTGGATGGTGACCTTCGCGTCTCTTCCGGAGAGGTCGAGCTCCGGGACGTCATCGCAGGTCATCACGGGTTTGAGGGCGGGGAGGTCCCGCAGTCCGTCCGACGTCACCGGGCGGGCGTCGGCGACGGCCGGCTGAGCCGCGAGGAGAAGGAGGGCGGCGATGAGGCAGCGCTTGAGACCCGGCATTGCTCGTTCTCCTCTGCACGGAGGGAAGTTGCCGGGAGGGGACGCTACGGCGTTGTCGCCGAGATTGTCAACGATTTCTTCGACAGTCGGCGATCGAGGAGGAGCGCGCCGACGGCGAGCGCGGTGAAGAACAGGCCGATGACGACGCAGTTGAGCGTCACGCGTCCGTAGCCGAGCGCGGCGGCGTCGACGAACGGGTACGGGTAGAAGCCGGTGATCGCGCCGCGCGGCAGCGTGAAGGCGAGCCAGGCCAACGGGTAGAGCAGTGACCACCGGACCGCGCGCCAGGTCAGGACGCCGCGCGGCCCGGCGACGAGCCAGCCGAGCACGAACAGGATCGGCGTGACCTTGTGCAGCATGGTGTCCGAGAACAGCGAAAGCCCGTGCAGTTCGTACAGGCCGGCGAGGGCGACCTGGTAGACGATGCCCGTCACGATGATGCCGACCAGCGCGTCCAGCCAGAGGACGGCGAACAGGTTCTGACGGGTGACGCCGAGCGCGACGAGCACCGAGGTGACGGTGACCAGCAGGTTCGAGTCGATCGTGAAGAAGCAGAGCAGGTTCGCGACCCGGCCGCCGGGATCGCTCGCGGTGGCGATCACCTGGGTCACGAGGCCGGCCAGCGCGACCGCGGCGGTGACCGCGAACCAGGCGCGGGTGAGCTTTTCGCTGCGCATCCCCGGAGGATAGCTCCACTGTGGACGGACGGGCGCGCCCCGGTGCCGAGCCGCACCGGGGCGCTCGGTCGTCAGGCCGTGGTGAGAGCGTCCCGGAGGGTGGTGAACGCTTCGTATTCGGCCTTCTGCTCGACGGGCAGCTGGTAGCCGGCGGCGAGCAGCTTCGGCACGGAGGGGAGGATGCTGAGCTTGAAGCTCTGCCCGTCGGTCGTCTTGATCACGAACCGGCCTTGGAGATCACGTTTCTTGACCGACGCCCGGTTCGCCTCCGTGATCGTCAGCGGGGTGCCCGGCGTGACCGTCCCGCTCTTTTCTTCGAGCGGGACGATCACGAGATCGGTCTGCCCCGGCCGGAAACCCACCGCGAAATTGCTGACGGTGGTCGTGCGGAAAACGATGAAGTTCTTTTGCTTGATTTCCGCGGCGTAAACCTTCGTGTACCCGGCGCCGCCTTCGACGGCCGAGTCGAAGGCGGCGTGGATCGCCGCTTTGAGCTGTTCCTTGCTTGCCACTTGTGCTCCTCCATGACCGCTCGGGGACTGAGCGGGTCTGCCAAGGAGCAGCATCGTACTGACCGACGTCCCCGCGATCTGTGGGGAAAATTCCTGTCATGGCGCGCGTCGAACAAACCGAATTCCACCGTTTCCGGTGAATTGTTCAGCACGTGTTTGTCAACGCAGCGCTTTCACCAGTGCGGGAACGAAGACCGAAGCGTCGACCGTGCCCCAGCCGCTGGCGATGTCGAAGCCTTTCGCCGCGGTGAAGCCGGTGACGCCGTCCTGGCTGTTGTCGCCTTCGGTGACGTCGACGATTCCCGCCTTCGCGCCCGCCGGGCCGAGCTTCGAGTACAGCACGGGGTTGATCTGGCCGAGCTTGCCGTGCTTGGCCTGCACCGCGAGCGCGAGCACGCCGGCGAACAGCGGTGCCGACTGCGACGTCCCGTAGACGCCTTCCATGCTGATGTCCGGGAACGAGCGCATCTTGCTGCCGGTGATCTTCTTGACGCCGTCCTGCCAGTTCGGCCGCGCGTACGTCTTCGACAGTCCGGCGCCCTCGGAGAAGCCGTTGTCGGCGACGTTCACGACGTCGTCGGCCTTGGTGCGGGTGCCGTTCGCGTCGAGGTGCAGCTGGGTGCCGCCGAGCGTCGTGACGCGCGGGTCGGACGCCGGCCAGCTCGCGACGCGGTACGGGTAGTTGCCCGGGCCGTAGAGGTAACCGCCGGTCGGGCCGTCGTCGCCGGAGGAGGCGACCATCGTGACCCCGGCCTTGCTCGCGCGGTCGAGCGCCGGGTCGAGCGTCTTGATCGAGTCGAACGACGGGAAGTTCTCTTCGGTGGTCCCGAAGCTCATCGAAATGACGTCGGCCAGCTGGTGCTCGGTCATGTAGTCGACGGCGTGCATCATCTCGGGCAGACCGGTGAAGCCCTGCGTCTCGGCGACCGGCGTCGCGGCGACGATGATCTTCGCGTTCGGCGCCATGGCGTGCATCATCGTGACGTCGAGGTCCGTCTCGCCGCCCCAGCCCTGGCAGGTGGCGGTGTCGACGCCGGGGTCGGTGCACGCGGGCACCGCGCCGGACGGCTCGATGACCTCGACGTTCGCCGGCGGCAGGCCGTGGTTCTTCGAGTAGGTGTCGAGAACCTGCTTGACCTGGTCGTCACCGAAGGACACGAGCGTCGCGACGGTGCTGCCCGCACCGGTGATGCCGGCGTTCCACAGCTTCGTCGCGTTGTACGCGGTGCTTTCCTTCGGCAGCGAGGCCATCGCCGTTTCCAGCTTGGCGACGCGCTTCTGCACAGTGTCGGCGCCGACGAACGACTGCGCGGCCGCCGAGAAGTGGTGCTTCGACGGCTGGTGCCCGGCGTTCGGCGTACTCGGCACGGGCGAGGCACCGGCGGGCGCCGCGAACGCGGTCACGAGCAGGGTGGTGCTCGCGAGCAAGCCGGACACAGCGCGCAATCTCATGCTTTTCTCCCTGGCTGAAGGAAACTCCGTCAGCCACTCTGCTCAAGAGCGGGAGAAGGCAACATCGACTTTCGTCTTTCCTTTTAGGAGGAAAGCACCGCCGACGCGCGAGATGTCGCGATCGAGACTTTCGTAGTCAGCTCCCTTCCGTGCGGTCGCCGTGCAGCAGGCCGCGGACCGTGTCGATCGTGTCCGCGTCTCCCAGGTCCTTGTCCGGGCGATACCTGACCACTCGCGCGAAGCGCAGCGCCAGCCCGCCCGGGTAGCGGGTGCTCACCTGGGCGCTGTCCAGCTCGATCTCCACCACGACCTCCGGCCGGACGTACACCGTCCAGTCGTCGCGGTGGGTCTCGATCTCCTGGAACGTCCTCGTCTGCCACGCCAGGAGCTCGTCGGTCATGCCCTTGAACGTCTTGCCCACCATGATCGGCGGGCCGCCGTCCGGGTCGCGGGCGCCCAGGTGCAGGTTCGACAGCGAGCCCGTGCGCCGGCCGTGACCCCACTCCGCCGCGAGCACCACCAGGTCGATCGTGTGCACCGGCTTGACCTTCAGCCACGCCCGGCCGCGCCGCCCGGCCGCGTACGGCGACGCCAGGTCCTTGACCATCACCCCTTCGTGGCCGGCCTCCATCGCCGCCTCCAGCACGGCGGCCGCCCCCGCCACACCCACCTCGCCGGGGATCACGTGCGCCCCGGCGACCTTGCGCAGCGCCGCGTTGCGCTCGGACAGCGGCGCGTCCAGCAGGTCGACGCCGTCGAGGTGCAGGCAGTCGAAGAAGTACGGCCGCAGCAGCAGCGCCTTCACCTGCTCCTCGCGCGTGCTGCCGAACCGGCTCATCGTGTCCTGGAACGGCCGTGGCCGCCCGGCGTCGGTCAGCGCGAGGGTCTCGCCGTCGAGCACCACCGACTCGCACGGCAGGGCCCGCACGAGCTCGACCAGCTCCTGCACGCTCGTGGTGATCTCGCGCAACGTCCGCGTCCAGACGTGCACCTCGTCGCCCTGGCGGTGCACCTGGATCCGCGCACCGTCCATCTTGTACTCGACGATCGCCTCCGCGTGCTCCGCGACGGCTTCGTCCAGCGACTCCGCCGGCGACGCCAGCATCGGCTTGATCGGCGTGCCCAGCGTCAGCCGGAACTCCGCCAGCGCCTCCTGGCCACCGGTCAACGCCGCGACGCCGGTGACACCGAGCTTGCCGGACAGCATGAAGGCCCGCCGCACGTCCCCGGCCGGCACCTCGGCCGCCGCCGCGATCGCGTCGATCATCACGCCTTCCAGCGCGCCCTGCCGCAGCTCGCCGGTGACCAGCCGGAACAGGAACCTCTGCTCCTCCTCGGTGAGCCGGACGAACAGCTCCCGCAGCACGTCCTGCCGCCGCGTCGACGACCCCGTGCCCGCCGCCACCCCGGCGGCCGAAGTCAAGGCGGCGTCCACCTCCAGCACGGTGATCACCGGCGACGAGGCCGGCGACGCGCCCAGCCCGGCCAGGGTGCGCCAGCCCGCACCCAGCCGGTCCTGCGCCGTCTGCCCGGTCAGGTACGCGATCACCGTGGCCAGCTCGGTGAACTCGGCCGCGCGCAGCAGTGCGGCCAGGATGGCGATCTTCGCCTTCCTGGACCGCGTCGCCGCCAAGTCGGCGGACGCCCGGACTATCTCGCTCAGCAACACCCGGACATCATGACCCGGACCACCGACAGTTTCTAATCGGCGCTGTCTTGTCGGTCAGATGTCCGGCCTGGTGCAGAGGGATCGAGCAGGCAGCGCTCACCCGGGGTGGGGTTGCGACGACCGGGTGTTCACCGGTCGTTCATCGGAGGTGATCCAGCTGGCCAGCAGGCCCAGCGCGCGCTCGGTCTCCGACCCCGGTTCGGCGTGGTAGACGACCATGCCCTGGTCGGGATCCTGGGGCAGGCGCAGCGTCTCGTAGCGCAGCCGCAGCTCGCCGACGACGGGGTTGCGCAGCACCTTCCAGCCTTGTGCCTTCTCCTGCACCGCGTGCTCGGCCCACAGCTTCCGGAACTGCTCGCTGGCCAGCGAAAGCTCGCCGATCAGCTGCGCGAACCGCGGGTCGCCGGGGTGGCGCCCGCTCTCCGCGCGCAGGTTCGCGACGAGTTCGCGGCACACCGCGTCGTACTCCGGGTGCAGCTGCTTGGCGCGTTCGTCGAGGAAGATCAGCTTCGGCATGTTGCGCTCGTCCAGGTCGGCGAAGGCGAACGCGACCGCGCCGCCGAGCGCGTTCCACGCCAGCACGTCCATGTACCGCCCGAAGACGAACGCCGGCGCCTGGATGGCGTCGAGCAGCTGCTGCAGCTCGGGCCGGACTCGCTGCGGCGCGCGCTCGTCCCGCCGCTTCGGTGCGGCGAGATTGCGCAGGTAGGACTCCTCGCCGGCGTTGAGCCGCAGCGCGCGGGCCAGCGCGTCGAGGATCGCGTCCGAGACGTTCTTCGCGCGGCCCTGCTCCAGCCGCGTGTAGTAGTCGACGCTGATGCCGGACAGCTGCGCCAGCTCCTCGCGGCGCAGGCCCTTGACCCGCCGCTGCGTGATCCCGGGCGGCAGGCCCAGGTCGGCGGGGTCCAGTGCGGCGCGGCGCGCCTTCAAGAAGGCGCCCAGCTCGGCTGCGTCACTCATGCCTCCAGTATCCCCGGCTCGCGGTTCCCCGCCTGGTACTGCCGGACCCAGGTTGAGCGTGACCTGGTCCGCTCTCCGCGCCGCTTCCAGAGTGGTGGCATGAAACGACGAGTTCTGGGCGGCACGGGCATCTCGGTCAGCGAATACGCGTTCGGCGCGATGATGCTGGGCAAGTGGGGCAACACCGACCACGAAGAGGGCGTCCGGATGCTGCACACCGCGCTCGACGCAGGGGTCAACTTCTGGGACACCGCGGACATGTACAGCGACGGCGAGAACGAGCGGATCGTCGGCCAGGCGCTCAAGGGCCGCCGCGACGAGGTCGTGCTGGCCACCAAGGGCTTCTTCCCGATGGGTGCCGACCCCAACCAGGGCGGTCTGTCACGGCGTTGGCTGACTCGCGCGCTCGACGACAGCCTGCGCCGCCTCGACACCGACTACGTCGACCTCTACCAGGTCCACCGGCCCGACCCGGCGACCGACATCGAGGAAACGCTTTCGGTGCTGACGGACTTCGTGCGGTCGGGGAAGGTGCGCGCGATCGGGTCGTCGGACTTCCCGGCCGAGCAGATCGTGGAAGCCCAGTGGGTGGCGGAAAAGCGCGGCCTGGCGCGGTTCCGCGCCGAGCAGCCGCCGTACTCGATCTTCAACCGCGCGATCGAGGCAGCCGTGCTGCCGACCGCGCAGAAGTACGGCATGGGCGTGCTGACGTGGAGCCCGCTGGCCAGCGGCTGGCTGTCGGGCAAGTACGTGAAACCGTCCGATGTGGACCTTTCCGAAGGCCGCCGGACGTTGCAGGCGCACAAGTTCGACCCGGCGCTGCCGGAAAACGCCGTCAAGTTCGAGGCGATCGCGCAGCTGAAGAAGATCGCCGACGACCTGGGCCGCCCCATGACGCACCTGGCGACGGCGTTCGTCCGGGCGCACCCGGGCGTGACGTCGGCGATCATCGGCCCGCGCACGCCCGCGCAGCTCGACGACCTCCTGTCCGGCGCGGACCTGGTCCTCGACGACGAGGTGCTGGACCGGATCGACGAGATCGTCCCGCCGGGCACCGACCTCAACTCGGCCGAGAAGGACTACACCCCGCCGGCGGTGGCGGACCGGCGCCTGCGCCGGCGGTAGCGGGTCACTTGCCGCCGCGGGCCATGCGGAGGACGTCGAGCGCCTCGTCGAGCTGCTCTTCGGTGAGCTTGCCGTCCTTCACGTACCCGCGCTCGAGGACGACCTCGCGGATCGTCTTCAGCTCCTTCAACGCCTGCTTCGCGACCGCCGCGGCTTCTTCGTAGCCGATGTACTTGTTCAACGGCGTCACGATCGACGGCGAACCCTCGGCGTAGGTGCGGGTGCGCTCGGTGTTCACGGTGATGCCCGCGAAGACCTTGTCCGCCAGCAGCCGCGACACGGCGGCGAGCAGGCGCGCCGACTCGAGGACGTTCCGCGCGATCACCGGCAGGTTGACGTTCAGCTGGAAGTTGCCCGCGGCGCCCGCGAACGCCACGGCCGCGTCGTTGCCGATCACCTGCGCGACGACCTGCAGCGTCGCCTCCGGGATGACCGGGTTGACCTTGCCCGGCATGATCGACGACCCCGGCTGCAGGTCCGGCAGCGCCAGCTCGGCCAGGCCGGTGCGCGGGCCGGAACCCAGCCAGCGCAGGTCGTTGGCGATCTTGTTGAGCGACACGGCGAGCGTGCGCAGGTGCCCGGACGTCTCGACGACGCTGTCCTGCGTCGCCTGCGCCTCGAAGTGGTCGCGGGCCTCGGTCAGCGGCAGCCCGGTCACGGTGGCGAGCTCGGTCGCGACGGCCGAGCCGAAGCCGTCCGGTGCGTTGAGGCCCGACCCGACGGCGGTGCCGCCGATCGGCAGCTCGCCGAGGCGCGGCAGGCCCGACTTCAGCCGTTCGATGCCGAACCGGATCTGCGACGCCCACGCGCCGGCCTCCTGGCCGAGGGTGATCGGGACGGCGTCCATCAGGTGCGTGCGGCCGGACTTCACGACGTCGGCCCACTCCGCGGCGCGGACCTCGATCGCGCCGGCGAGGTACTCGAGCGCCGGGATGACGTCCTTGGTGACGGCTTCGGTCGTGGCGACGTGGATGGTCGTCGGGAAGGTGTCGTTCGACGACTGCGACGCGTTGACGTGGTCGTTCGGGTGCACGTCCCGGCCGAGGGCCCGGGTGGCCAGCGTCGCGATGACCTCGTTGGCGTTCATGTTCGACGACGTCCCCGAGCCGGTCTGGAAGACGTCGATCGGGAAGTGCGCGTCGTGGGCGCCCTCGGCGACCTCGTCGGCGGCGGCCGCGATGGCGTTCGCGACGTCGGCGTCGAGCACCCCGAGCTTGAGGTTCACGCGCGCGGCGGCGGCCTTGAGCAGGCCGAGCGCGCGGATCTGGGCGCGCTCCAGGCCCCGGCCGGAGATGGGGAAGTTCTCGACGGCCCGCTGGGTCTGCGCGCGGTAGAGCGCCTCGGCCGGCACGCGGACCTCGCCCATCGTGTCGTGTTCGATCCGGTATTCCTGGTCAGCCATGCCCCCGATTCTGGACCTCTTCCGGCGTGCCCGCGTGGTGGCGTCGACCACCTTCGGCGGCCCGCGACGCTAGGATCGGCTGTGTTCTCGATCACCGCCATCCACCACTGGCTGGAGCGAGCATGACTGAAGCTTCTGGGGACGCCTACGACCTCGTGATCATCGGTGCGGGTCCGACCGGCCTCTTCGCCGCCTACTACGCCGGGTTCCGCGGCCTTTCGATGGCGGTGGTCGACTCGCTGCCCGAGCCCGGCGGCCAGGTGACGGCGATGTACCCCGAGAAGATGATCTACGACGTCGGCGGGTTCGCCGAGGTCCGCGGGCGCGATCTCGTCGACGGCCTGGTGCAGCAGGCCGCGCCGTTCAAGCCGAAGTACCTGCTCGGACGCAAGGCCGAGAAGCTCGAAACCGTCGGCGAGCAGGTCGAACTGACCCTCGACGGCGGCGAGACCCTCAAAGCCCGCGCGGTCCTCATCACCGCGGGCATCGGCGAGTTCACCCCGCGCCCGCTGCCCGCCGGCGACGGCTGGCTCGGCCGCGGCATGGTCCACTTCGTCCCGTCGCTGCAGGTGCACGCCGGGCAGCACGTCGTGGTCGTCGGCGGCGGCGACTCGGCCTTCGACTGGATCCTCGCCCTGCACCCGGTCGCGGCGAGCGTGACGCTCGTGCACCGCCGCGCCAAGTTCCGCGCGGCCGAGTCGATCGTCCGGCAGGCGCGCGAGCTCGGCACCCGGATCATCACCGACGCCGAGGTCACCCGGTTCGTCGAGAACGAGAGCGGCGCGCTCGAAGCCGTTGATCTCTCGATCAAGGGTGCCGGAGACGAGCGGCTGCCGGCCAACGCCGTCGTCGCGGCGCTCGGGTTCACCGCCGACCTCGGCCCGATCGAGAGCTGGGGACTGGAGATCGACCACCGTGCCATCGCGGTCGACTCGACGATGGCGACGCCGCGCGAGCGCGTCTACGCCGCCGGCGACGTCGCCGCGTACCCGGGGAAGGTCAAGCTGATCGCGACCGGCTTCGGCGAGGCCGCGACGGCCGTCAACAACATCGCCGTCGCCCTCGACCCGGACGCCCACCTGTTCCCGGGCCACTCCAGCAACGCGGAGTAGTAATCCGGCACAGTAGGTCAGGCCTTCGTCTTCTCCGCGATCCACGGCGCGTAAGCGACGACGGACGTGTAGATCGACGGCGCCGACGCGCACTGCGGGTCGTTGTTGCCCGGCCGGCTGGTGACGCCGACGAGCAGCCAGTGGTCGCCGTCGCGGACGACCTCGGGGCCGCCGGAGTCGCCGAAGCACGCTCCGGCCTTGCCACCGGGGTTGTCGGTGCACAGCTCGGCCGTGCCGTCGAACACCGACGTGCACTTCGCGCCCTCGACGATGTGCGTGTCGAGCTGCTGCAGCGTCGCGGGGATCTGGCCGCAGTTCACCTTCGGGCAGGTCTGGCCCCAGCCGAGGATCCGCGTGGCCGTGCCGGGCGCCGCGGCCGTCGCCAAGCCGATCGGCGCAGCCTTCGCCGGCGTCGCCAGCCGCAGCAACGCGATGTCGCCCGCCGGGCTCTGCGTGTTGAAGGCCGGGTTCACGACGATGTCCGCGACCTGGGCGACTTCGCCGCCCTGGCCCACATCAGTGGTCCCCGCCCGCACGGAGATCCCGGCCGGGGTCTTGTCGAACGCGCAGTGCGCGGCCGTGACCACCCACGCCGGGGCGATCAGCGCGCCGGCGCAGAACAGCTTGCCGGTCGAGGAGTGCAGCGACACCGCGAACGGGTACGGCTGGTCGGCGTCGCCGCCCCCGACGATCACGGGTTCGGCCGACGCGGTGGCGGGGACCAGGGCGAACACCAGGACCAGCAGGGCCAGTAGTCGCCGGGGCACGGATCTCCTTACGGCAGCGGGGGAACGACGTCGTCGTCGGGCGCGTCCAGGTGGCCGTCGAAGTTGACCGAGGAGTACGCCCGCAGCTTGGTGAGCCGGTGGTAACCGTCGATCATTCTGACGGTCCCGGACTTGGACCGCATCACGATGGACTGCGTCGTCGCGCCGCCCTCGCGGTAGTGGACGCCGCGCAGCAGGTCGCCGTCGGTGACGCCGGTGGCGCAGAAGAAGACGTTGTCGCCGGTCACGAGGTCGTCGTTCAGCAGCACGCGGTCGAGGTCGTGCCCGGCGGCGATGGCCTTCTCGCGCTCGGCGTCGTCCTTCGGCCAGAGCCGGCCCTGCAGCTCGCCGCCGAGGCACTTCATCGCGCAGGCGGCGATGATGCCCTCCGGCGTCCCGCCGATGCCGATCAGCATGTCGACGCCGGTGGTCGGGCGGGCCGCGGCGATCGCGCCCGCGACGTCGCCGTCGGAGATGAACCGGATCCGCGCGCCGGCGTCGCGGATCTCCTTGATGAGCTGCTCGTGGCGCGGCCGGTCGAGGACGCACACGGTGACGTCGCCGACGCTGCTGTTCTTCGCCTTGGCCACGCGCCGGATGTTCTCCGCGATCGGCGCGCCGAGCTCCACCTTGCCCGCGGCTTCCGGCCCGACGGCCAGCTTCTCCATGTAGAACACCGCGGACGGGTCGAACATCGCGCCGCGCTCCGCGACCGCCAGCACCGCGAGGGCGTTCGGCATGCCCTTGGCCATCAGCGTCGTGCCGTCGACCGGGTCGACCGCGACGTCGCAGTCGGGCCCGTCGCCGTTGCCGACCTCCTCGCCGTTGAACAGCATGGGCGCTTCGTCCTTCTCGCCCTCACCGATCACCACGACCCCGCGCATCGACACCGTCGACACCAGCTGGCGCATCGCGTCGACGGCCGCGCCGTCGCCGCCGATCTTGTCGCCGCGGCCGACCCAGCGGCCGGCGGCCATCGCGGCGGCTTCGGTCACCCGGACCAGTTCCATCGCGAGGTTGCGGTCGGGCGCTTCACGACGACTCTCTGCGGCGGACATCATTGCCTCCCGGATCGTGGAACTGGCGGGTCAACAGTCTGTCAGATCCCTGTCCGATTTCCCGATGCCGAAGGCATGGCAAACGTCACTGGCTGTCGCCGGTTTCGTCCTCCGAAGACTCTACGGACGCCAGAGCAGCTTCGATGCGCTCGCGCGCGCCTTCGAGATGGCGCTCACAGAGCTTCGCGAGCTTCTCGCCCTTCTCCCACAACGCGAGCGACTGCTCGAGGGACAACCCGCCGGCTTCGAGCTCGCGGACGACCTCGACGAGGCGGTCGCGGGCCTGCTCGTAGCCGAGTTCCTCGCTGGCTGCTTCGCTCACGCTGGACGTTCTCCGACCTTCCGGGATGGGGTGCTGGCGCACACTACCGCGCTCGCCATCGCGTGGTCGTACCCGACGAACGCCAGCGCGAACTCCTGTCCGTCACCCTCCGCGATCGCCTCTTCGAGGTTCTCCTGCGCGCCCGCCACCCGTTTCCGGTGCCCGGCGCCTTCGGCGAACCACCAGCGCGAGCCGACCTGCGTCGACGTCGCCTCGGACAGCCGCCGCAGCTGCGGGCCCAGGTCGCGGCGGGCCGCGCCGCCGCAGCCGGCGAGCAGCGCCGTCCAGCACTCGGCGGCCGCCCGGTCGGTGCGCATCGTCTGGTCCAGCAGCGGACGCGAGCCCGACCGCCGGGCCGCGTCCATGGTGAGGGGGAGGAACGTCGCCGCCTTCAGCGTCACCCCTGTGCTCCTTCCGCCACCGCGCCGATCGCGCCGTCGCCCACCCGCACGCGCAGCTGGGCACCGGCCTCGACTTCGGAGACGGAGCGGAGTACCTGGAGGTTGCCTTCGGGATCGAAGAACTGCACGACCGCGTAGCCGCGGGCCAGCGTCGCGGCCGGGCCGAGCGCGGTCAGCCGGGCCCGCGAGCTCGCGAGTTCGGCCTGGTCCTTGGCGAGCAGCGTCAGCATGGCGCGGCGCGCGCGTTCGCGGTGGACGTCGACGTCGTCCTGGCGCCGCTGGACCGGGCCGAGCGGGTCGGCCAGCGACGGGCGGCTGCGCAGCTGGGTCAGCAGGCGCGCCTGCGTGTCGACCCAGCCGTGGAGGGCGCGGCGCCCGCGATCGCGCATCTGGCGGACGCGCTCGGACTCTTCGCGGTGGTCCGGCACGATCCGCTTGCTGGCGTCGGTCGGCGTCGAGCAGCGCAGGTCGGCGACGTAGTCGAGCAAGGGGGTGTCGGGCTCGTGCCCGATGGCGCTGATCACGGGCGTGCCGGTGGCCGAGACGGCGCGGCAGAGCGCCTCGTCGGAGAACGGCAGCAGGTCCTCGACGCTGCCGCCACCGCGGGCGATGACGATGACGTCGATGTCCGGGTCGGCGTCCAGGATGCGCAGCGCGCGCATGACCTGCGGCACGGCCTGCGAGCCCTGCACGGCGGTGTTGATGACCTTGAACCGGACGTGCGGCCACCGGGTCTGGGCGTTGACCAGGACGTCCCGCTCGGCGGCCGACGCGCGGCCGGTGATCAGCCCGACGCCCCGGGGCAGGAACGGGATCGGCCGCTTGCGTTGTGCCGAGAACAGGCCTTCGGCGGTCAGCAGCTTCTTGAGGCGCTCGATCCGGGCCAGCAGCTCGCCGATGCCGACCGCGCGGATCTGGTCGGCGCGCAGGCTGATCGTGCCGCGGCCGAAGAAGAACGACGGCTTCGCGTGCACGACCACGCTCGCGCCCTCGCGCAGCGGCGGCTCCATCTCGCGGATCAGCCAGTTCGGGCAGGTCACCGACATCGAGACGTCCGCCGACGGGTCGCGCAGCGTCAGGAACGCGGTCTGCGTGTTCGGCCGGGAGCTGACCTGCGTGACCTGGCCTTCGACCCAGACGCTGCCGAGCCGGTGGATCCAGTCGCCGATCTTGCGCGCGACCGTGCGGACCGGCCAGGGCTTTTCGGCGGTGCTCGCTTCGGTCTCGGTCACCGGCCTTCCGCGCCGTTTTCCTCGCCGGTGTCCCTGGCCTGCTCGGCCTTGCGCGCGTTGGCGATCCGGCGGGACAGCATCCCGGTGAAGGACGAGCGATCGGCGTTCGCGCGCTCGTAGTCGAGGATCGTCTCGAGCTGGGAGATCGAGAGCTGGCGCAGGCGGGCCCGCAGCTGGGGGAGGGTGAGCTGGTCGTAGCCGGTCAGCCCGGCCGGACCGTCGTACCCGCCGGCGCTGGTCCGGGGCGTGTCGCTCTTGGTCTTCTTGTCGATCTTGGGGGTGCCCGGCTTCGGCTTGGTCTCGGCTTCCGGGGCGTCGTTCTCGCCGTCGGCGTGGTCCTCGGCGAGCGCGCGCTCCTCCTCGGCCCACGGATCACCCAGCTCCGCTTCGAGTTCGGCCGCTGACGGAATGTGACCGTTGATCTCCGAACGGGGCTCGGGCACGTCGGCGACCTGCGTGAGGTTCGGCCGCGACGGTGGGACGTCGGGGAGGTCCTCGTCGAAGGTCGCCCAGCTGGGGACATCCTCGACGGGGCGCAGGCTGGAGAGGGCGTTGTCGCCCTTGATCGCCAGCTCGGTGACGTGCTGCTGGACGCGCATGGAGGCCTGCAGCACCTGGCTGACCACGGTCACCGGGAAACCGGCGAGCTGCCGGGGAAGCTCACGAACCCGCTCGGCGGTGGAGACGGCGAGGCCCGCGGCGACCCGGAGGGGGAGCGGGAATGGCTTCATGCGTCCAGCCTGCCGCATATCGGCCATCCTGCCCAACCGAACGGGTGGGTTCGGGCGCAATGCGTGACCTCGCGCACAGCACGGAAGGGGGACGAAGCTCACCCGAAAGGGACTTCGAGTTCGTCTCGGGGCTGCCCGTACGCTGGTGGCATGAGTTCAGCGAGTCCCGGAATCGAGCCCGCGGGTACCCCGACGATCACCGGCACCGCTTCCGGCAAGCGCGTGCTGCTCGCCAAACCCCGTGGTTACTGCGCCGGCGTGGACCGCGCGGTGATCGCCGTCGAGAAGGCTCTCGACGTCTACGGCGCCCCGGTGTACGTCCGCAAGGAGATCGTCCACAACCGGCACGTGGTCGAGACGCTGCGCGAGCGCGGCGCGATCTTCGTCGACGAGACGTCCGAGGTGCCCGAGGGCGCGCTGGTGGTGTTTTCGGCCCACGGCGTCTCGCCGATGGTCCACGCGGAGGCGGCGGACCGGAACCTGCGCACGATCGACGCGACCTGCCCCCTCGTGACGAAGGTGCACAAGGAGGTCAACCGCTTCGCGAAGGACGACTACGACATCCTGCTGATCGGCCACGAGGGCCACGAAGAGGTCGAGGGCACGGCCGGCGAGGCGCCGGACAAGGTCCAGCTGGTCGACAAGGCGGAGGACGTCGACAAGGTCGAGGTCCGCGACCCGTCGAAGGTGATCTGGCTGTCCCAGACGACGCTGTCGGTCGACGAGACGATGGAGCGCGTCGACCAGCTCCGCGAGCGCTTCCCGGGCTTGGCGGACCCGCCCAGCGACGACATCTGTTACGCGACGACGAACCGCCAGGTCGCGGTCAAGACGATGGCGGCGGAGTGCGACCTGGTCCTGGTGGTCGGGTCGACGAACTCGTCCAACTCGAAGCGCCTGGTCGAGGTGGCCTTGAAGGCGGGGGCCCGGGCGTCGTACCTGGTCGACTTCGCGCACGAGGTCGACGAGGCCTGGTTGGACGGCGTGACGACGGTCGGCGTGACTTCGGGGGCATCGGTCCCGGACGAGCTGGTGATGGAGCTGCTGACTTGGCTGGCCGAGCGCGGCTACGGCGACGTCGACGAGGTGACCACGGCGAACGAGAAGATCACCTTCGCGCCGCCGAAGGAGCTGCGGAAGGTCTGAGGCCCAGGGGCCCGGCAAAGTCGGTGGCCGGGTCCGGCTCGGCGGTCTTCCGGCGGCGTCGACGGGTGCAGTGGCGTCGTGAATGACTCATTCGGGTCTTCGGAGGTCCTGAATGACTCATTCAAGACCTTTGCCGAACCGGCGCCCGAGCCGCGGCGAACCGGCGCCGAACCGGCGCCGAACCGGCGCCCGAGCCGCGCCGGCGCCGAACCGGCGCCCCAACCGGCGCCCGAGCTGCGGCGACTTTGGCGGAGCCCTGGTCCGAGGCCGGTCCCGCCGCGTGCGTGCCGGTGCCGAGTCGCCCCAGCTCCGCGTAGACGAAAGGCGGTCACCTTCCCGGGAAGGTGACCGCCTTTTCGCCGGTCGTCAGCGCTCTTCGTCGTCCCAAGGGCGATTCCGGCGCGGTGGGGCACTCCGGCCGCCGGACGGGCGGCGCGGCGGGGGCGTGTCGCGGCCGTCTTCCGCGGGCGGGCGGGGGTGGCGCCGGGGGGCATCGCCGCCGCGTCGGCGGGGGTCGCTGTCCGCGGGCGGTGGCGTGCGACGGCCTGCCGGCGGC
>NZ_JBFBBZ010000060.1:0-53084 GCF_040682935.1 Amycolatopsis sp. NPDC051061 | reverse complement strand
CTCTCCCCCCCCCCCCCCCATCCCCTCTCTGCCCCGCGGGGGCCGGGCGGATTCGGGGGCAGGGGGGGTGGTCCGCGGGGGGGGCCGCCAACCCCCCGCCTTTGCATCTGCCCGGAAGTCTCCGGCCGGGCCAGCTGCCTGCGCCCCAAGGTGGCCTTCGGTCCGGCTCAACGCACCCAAGGCGGCCTTCGGTGCGCTCAACGCACCCAAGGTGGCCTTCGGTGCGCTCAACGCAACCAAGGCCGCCTTGGGGCGCTTCAGCGCACCAGCTTCGCCAATGGCCGGGCCAGGTCACCCCGGGCACCCACCGCCACGCCGGACAGCCCCAGCCACTCCGCCATGTGCCGTAGCTCCGCCGCCAGCTCCGGGAGCACCCGGGCCACGTCCGCGCCCTCCTCCGCGAACGCTCCCTGGACTCGCAGCACCCCCGCCGCGCGGTCGGACTTCAGGTCCACCCGCGCCACCAGCGACCCGTCCAGCAGGAACGGGAACACGTAGTACCCGTACACCCGCTTCGGCTCCGGGACGTAGATCTCGATGCGGTAGCGGAAGCCGAACAGCCGCTCTGTGCGGGCGCGCTCCCAGATCAGCGGGTCGAACGGGCACAGCAGCGCCCGGCCGGTCACCGCGCGGGGCGTGCGCGCCTCGACGTGGCGGTACGCCGTCGCCTTCCAGCCGTGGACCGCCAGGGGCTCCAGGATTCCCGACTCCACCAGCTCCGACACCGCTTGGCGCGCCGGGGCCGGGCCCAGGCGGTAGTAGTCGCGCAAGTCCGTCTCCGTCGCCACGCCCAGTGCTCGTGCCGACCGCTCGATCAGGCCCCGCGCACCTTCCTCCGCGGACACCGACCGGGACAGGATCTCCGGCGGGACCACCCGCTCGGTGAGGTCGTAGAGCCGTTCGAACGAGCGGCGTGTGCCCGTGGTCAGCTGGCCGATGCCGAACAGGTACTCGCAGACGCGCTTGACCTCCGAGCGCTCCCACCACGAGCCCGGGCCGCGCCGCTGCGCGTCCGCCTCCACCTCGCGCTCGATGCCGCCCGCGCCGATCGGGCCCAGCTCCTTCACCACCGAGAGGATCTCCTCGACCAGTCCCGGCGACTTCTCGATCAGCGGCCCGTAGTGCTTCCACCAGCCGTCGCGCTTCGCTCCGGAACGGATCAGCGGCCAGTCCTCGACCGGGAGCAGGCTCGCCTCGTGCGCCCACGTCTCGACCAGCATCCGGGGCTGACGAGCCGAGTGCGCCCACGCCGCGTTGTCCAGCAGCGCGGGCTCGTACGCTCCCAGCCGCGAGAACACCGGCATGTAGTGCGCCCGGACCGCGACGTTCACCGAGTCCAGCTGCAGCAGCTGGACGCGCGAGAGCACGCGTTTCAGGTGCCGCCGGGACGGCTCGCCGGAGGGACGCGGGTCGCTGAAGCCCTGGGCGGCCAGGAAGGTCTTCCGGGCCGTCGTGACGCTGATCGTTTGCATGGTCCCGTCATGGTGCCACCCACCACCGACAAAAACGCGCACCGATACATTCAGCGGCATGAGCGACGCCGCCGTCCGCCCCGCCGACCTGTCCGACGCCGCGGAGATCGCCCGCATCCAGCGCGACACCTGGCACGCCGCCTACGAGGACCTGCTCGGCAAGAACGCCCTCGCCGAGCTGGACGCCGCCGACCTCGTCGGCACCTGGACCGAAACCATCGACCACCCGGGCAGCCAGGTCTACGTCGCCACCGAGGGCGAGTTCACCGTCGGGTTCTGCGTCGCGGGCCGCGCGCCCGAAGGCGAGGTCGCCGCCGCCGACGGCAGCCTGCCCGCGGACGCGGACGCCACCGGCCTGGTCGCCACCCTGCTCGTCGAGCCGCGGTGGGGCCGCCGCGGGCACGCCGGACGCCTACTCGCGACGGCCGCCGCGGGCCTGCGGGCCGACGGCGCCGGCCGCGGCATCGCCTGGGTCGCCCAGGGCGACCACGCCTCCCTCGGCTTCTACCGCCGGGCCGGCTGGAACCCCGACGGCACGGTCCGCACCCTCGACACCGGCGACCGCATGGTCCGCGAGGTCCGCCTCACCGGCACCCTCGACCTCGGGCTCGCCTGAGCCGGCGTCCCGGAAGATCACCCATCGCATCACGGCGTACATGAACACGCCCTCGCACGCGCCCGCGAGCACCCGTGACAGGTGGTATTCGACGCCCAGCGCCGTCAATCCCGCGCCCACACCCAGCAAAAACGCCGCGTAATTGACAGCGACAGCGCCGATGTAAAGCACCAGCTGCATTCCGACCGCGGCGTGGGAGTGGAAGTTGAACGTCCGGTTCAGCACGAAGCTCAATCCGAACGCGCAGATGTACGACAGCGTGATCGCGAGCCACACGGGCCAGCCGAGCGAGCCGTGGAAAACGGTCAACAGCCCCAGATCGACGCCGAACGTGAACCCGTTGATGAGACAGAAGCCGAGAAACGTCGGCGCCACGACCCGCGACAACCCCAGCGGAAGTATCCGCACGATCGTCCGGCAGAGGGCGCCGAATCGGTCGGCGGGCGTTCGGGAAAGGTCGGCGGCCACCCCGTCAGCGTGGCAAGGCAAGGTGACGGCCAGCCGACCGACAGGTGATCTTCTGGTGCGTCCCCCTACCGAATAGGGGGGTTAACCCCAGTGTTTCCAGGTTTCGAACTGATAACTTGAAAGAACACGAATGACGGCAGGAGGTGACACGATGAGCTGGATCCTGCTGACGCTGGGGGTCGCGTTCGGTTCGGCCATCGTGCCGCTCATCAACGCCGAAGTCTTCCTGATCGGGCTGTGCGCGAGCCAGCCCGGGCTGCACTGGCTGTGGCTCGGCGCGGCGGTGGCCGTCGGGCAGATCGCCGGGAAATCGCTGTACTTCCTGGCCGCGCGCGGCACGATCAAGCTGCCGAAGGCGCTGCACGACCGCCTCCACCGCGAGCGGCCGATGACGGCACGGCGCGTGCGCTGGGAACTCCGGACCAAGCGGCTGCGCGGCTGGGTCGACCGCCTGCGCGAGCGCTGCCACCGGCACCCGCACTGGATGGCGGGGACGTACGGAGTCAGCTCCCTGGTGGGCCTGCCGCCGTTCATGGCGACGAGCGTGCTGGCGGGTGTCGTGCGCATGCGGCTCGCGACGTTCCTGACCACGGGCCTGGCCGGAAGGTGGATCCGCTTCAGTTTGATAGCCGCTTCACCCGCGATGTTCGCGGGTTGGCTGCACCACTGAGCGGAACGCGCTCCACGCGGCACGCGAGACGGCGAGTTCGCCGAGGTGACGGGCTTTCGTGTCCCGCACACCAACGGTTTTGGCGAGCAGAACCTCGACACACTCGGCTTCGTTCGCGCTGTAGCTCGACTTTCGCCACGTGGACACGATGCCCCCTAACGCGCCGCCTCCCGAAGCAGGGCTTGCGAGGCGTCTTCGGATAAAGCCTTGCGGCTCAACAGCTTAACCAACTTCTGATACGGAGCGGTACCCGCCGAATCGTGGACAAAGCCGCTTGCGTGGTAGTGCTCGAGGAGCACGATCGAGGTCGCATCAGCGAAGTCGTACAAGGTGAACATGCCGATCTTGCCCGGGTAGTAGCCGATGTCCGCTGGCACGATACGCACTGAAATGTTAGATGTAACAGCTAAGGTGAGCAGATGGTCGAGCTGGTCGGACATGATGTCCGCGTCGCCGACCTCCTCGCGGATCGCCAGCTCCGAGACGATCACGTTGAGGCGAACGGGATCATGCCCGGTGAGAATCCGCTGCCGCTCCAAGCGAGCTACCAGCCGCGCGTCGACGTCCGCCACCTTGATGTCGGAAGCGGCCAGCAGCGCGCGGGCATAGTCGGGAGTCTGCAGCAACCCCGGGATGATCAGCGGCGACCAGTTGGTGATCAAGCTCGCCGAGCGCTCGCACTGCATCACCGCCGTGAGCGCCGCGGGCAGATCCGCGGGATTCGAATCCAGCCAGTTGGGATCCTTGGCGTGCTTGGCCAGGAACAGGATCCGTGTGACAGTCGCCTGGTCCGCCCGCAGGTACCCGAGGATGCGCGCGACCTCCTCCACCGGCGGCACCCGCATCCCGAGTTCCCACTGCGAAAGCAACCGCGGGTCGATCTCCAGTGCTCGCGCCAGTTCGCGCAAGCCGAATTTCCGCGCCTCGCGCACTTCGCGCAGCGACGCGGACAACGCCCGCAAACCCGGGGATGACGAAGTCGGTTTCATGCGGGCGATAGTACGAACGCCCGGCATTTCCCGAATGAACGACAACTGTCAGCGCATTGCCACACCGCCGGAATTCAGCGGTCGGCGGCCTCCAGCTCGACGGCCTTCTTCATCGTCTCGCGGGCCCGTCGCCGGTCACCCGCGATGTCGTACGCGTACGCCAGCTTGTACCAGGCACGCCAGTTCTCCTGGTCCGCCTCGACCTCCGCGCGGCGGTCCTGGAACCACGCGTCGGCCGCGTCGCGGTCCACGCGTCCCGAAGGGCGGCGCGGCAGGTCCGAGACGTCCGGGAGCGCGCCCTCCGCATCGAGCCGGCGGGACAGCCGCTGGATCTGCAGGCCGTTGCGCCAGGTCACCACCACGATCCAGACCCCCAGGATCGGCAGCAGCAGCACGCCGACGCCCAGCGCGACGCCCGCGCCGGTGCCGGACGCGAACAGCGCGAACGCCCGGTCGGCGAGCAGGACCAGGTAGACGACCAGCGCCGCCGTCATCAGCAGCGCGATGTTGCGAGCCTTCACAGGTCGAGCACGTTCTCCAGGCCGACCGTCAGGCCGGGGCGCGCCACCACCGTGCGCACGCCGAGCAGCACGCCCGGCATGAACGATGTCCGGTCGAGGGAGTCGTGGCGGATGGTCAGGGTCTCCCCCTCGCCGCCGAACAGGATCTCCTCGTGCGCCACGAGACCGGGCAACCGGACCGAGTGCACCCGGACCTCCTCGACCGAAGCGCCACGGGCGCCGTCCAGCTCGGCCGTCGTCGCGTCCGGGCCCGGCGTCACGCCCGCCTCGGCCCGCGCCGCGGCGATCATCCGCGCGGTGTGGGCGGCGGTGCCCGAAGGCGCGTCGGCCTTGCGGTTGTGGTGCAGCTCGATGATCTCGGCCGACGCGTAGAACTTGGCCGCCTGGGCCGCGAACCGCATCGCCAGAACCGCGCCGAGCGCGAAGTTCGGCGCGATCAACACCCCCAGCGACGGCTTCGGCTCCAGCAGCGCACGCAGCTCGACCAACCGCGATTCGCTGAAGCCCGTGGTGCCGACGACCGCGTGGATGTCGTGCTCCACCAGGTACTTCAGGTTGTCCATGACGGCGTCGGGGTGGGTGAAGTCGACGACGACCTCGGCCTCGGCCTCGGCCAGCGCCGAGAAATCGTCTCCGGCGTCGAGCGCCGCGACCACCTTCATGTCCGAAGCGCCTTCGACGGCGTTCACCACCGTCGCGCCCATCCGGCCGCGCGCGCCGAGCACACCGACGTTGATGGTCATGAAGCGATCACCTCGTGCAGGTCGTCCGGAAGCTCGTCGGCGTGAGCGTACGGCCCCACGACCGCCGCCGCCGAGACCCCGCCCGGCCGCGCGAACAAAGTGCGAGCGAGCGCACACACCTCGTCGGTGGTGACGGCGTCGATGCGGGCGATCGTGTCGTCGACGCCCAGGTAGTGGGCGTAGTTGAGCTCGCTCTTGCCGATCCGCGACATCCGCGACGACGTGTCTTCCAGGCCCAGCACGATCCCCCCGCGCAGCTGGCCCTTGGCGCGGGTCACTTCGGCGTCGGTCAGGCCGTCGACGCCGACCTTGTCCAGGATCTCGCGGATGACGCCGGCGACGTCGCCGAGCTTCTCCGGCTGGCAGCCCGCGTACACGGCCATGTGCCCGGTGTCGGCGTAGCTCGCGACCGACGAGTACACCTGGTAGGCCAGCCCGCGCTGCTCGCGGATCTCCTGGAACAGCCGTGAGGACATGCCGCCGCCGAGCGCCGCGTTGAGCACCGAGAGCGCGAAGCGGCGCTCGTCGTGACGCGACAGCGACCGGAGGCCGAGCATCACGTGCGCCTGCTCGGTGTCGTCGGTGTGCAGGGCCAGCTTCGGGACGGTCTTGATCCGGGCGCGGCCCTCGCGCGGCGCGACCGGCGTCGCCGAACCGGCGAGCTTGTCGCGCAACGCCTTGCGCACCAGGCGGAGCACCTGGCCGTGGTCGACGTTGCCGGCCACCGCGAGCACCATCCGCGGCAAGGTGTAGCGGCGCTTGTAGAAGCCGCGCAGCGCCGCCGGCGACATCTCGATGATCGACTTCTCGGTGCCCAGCACCGGGCGGCCCAGCGCGTGGTCGCCGAGGATCGCGCTCACGAACGTCTCGTGCAGCAGGTCTTCGGGGTCGTCGTCGCGCATCGAAATCTCTTCGAGGACGACGCTGCGTTCCATGTCCATGTCGCGGTCGGTGCAGAGCGCCTCGAACACGACGTCGGTGACCAGGTCCACGGCCAGCGGGAGGTCGGCGTCGAGCACCTGCGCGTAGTAGCAGGTGTGCTCCTTCGCCGTGAAGGCGTTGAACTCGCCGCCGACGGCGTCGATCTCCTCGGCGATCTGCGTGGCGTCACGGTTCTTCGTGCCCTTGAACAACAGGTGCTCGAGGTAGTGCGCGGCCCCGGCGACGGCGACCGGCTCGTCACGGGAGCCGATGCCGACCCACAGCCCGACCGTGGCCGAGCGGGACGCCGGGACGTGCTCGGTGATCACCCGCAGACCGCCGGGCAGGACGCTGCGCTTGACGACCGCACCGTCCGGAGTGGACTCGAGCGTGCGGGTGGTGCCGACGGGCTGCTCGTGCCCGGAAACCTGCCGTGCCATGGGTTCCTTACTCACGAATGCCGTGAAGGCCTCCTTACCGGCCACAAGAGCCGGTAAGGAGGCCTTCACGGACCAACAACGAGCTGTCTTGCTCAGGCGTCGGCCTTCTCGGCGTCGGCGGCGGGCGCGTCGGCCGGAGCGGCCTCGTCTTCCTTGACCACGATCAGGCTGATCTTGCCGCGGTTGTCGATGTCGGCGATCTCGACGCGGAGCTTGTCGCCCACGTTGACCACGTCTTCGACCTTGTTGATCCGCTTGCCGTTGCCCAGCTTGGAGATGTGCACCAGGCCGTCCTTGCCCGGCAGCAGCGAGACGAACGCGCCGAACGCGGCCGTCTTCACCACGGTGCCGAGGAAGCGCTCGCCGACCTTGGGCAGCTGCGGGTTGGCGATGGCGTTGATCAGGTCGATCGCCGCCTCCGCCGACGGGCCGTCGGCCGCGCCCACGTAGATCGTGCCGTCGTCCTCGATGGAGATGTCGGCACCGGTCTGCTCGGTGATCGAGTTGATCATCTTGCCCTTCGGGCCGATGACCTCGCCGATCTTGTCCACCGGGATCTTCACGCTGGTGACGCGCGGCGAGTACGGGCTCATCTCGTCCGGGCCGTCGATCGCCTCGGCGATGACTTCCAGGATGGTGAGGCGAGCGTCCTTCGCCTGCTTCAGCGCGGCGGCGAGCACCTCGGAGGGGATGCCGTCGAGCTTCGTGTCCAGCTGCAGGGCGGTGATGATGTCCTTGGTGCCGGCGACCTTGAAGTCCATGTCGCCCATGGCGTCCTCGGCACCGAGGATGTCGGTCAGCGCGACGTAGCGCGTCTCGCCGTCGACCTCGTCGGAGATGAGGCCCATCGCGATGCCCGCGACCGGCGCCTTCAGCGGCACGCCGGCGTTGTACAGGCCCATGGTGGACGCGCAGACCGAGCCCATCGAGGTCGAGCCGTTGGAGCCCAGGGCCTCGGAGACCTGGCGGATCGCGTACGGGAACTCGTCGCGCTTCGGCAGCACCGGCACCAGGGCGCGCTCGGCGAGCATGCCGTGGCCGATCTCGCGCCGCTTCGGCGAACCGACGCGGCCGGTCTCGCCGGTGGAGAACGGCGGGAAGTTGTAGTGGTGCATGTAGCGCTTGTGCGTCTCCGGGGACAGCGAGTCGATCTGCTGCTCCAGGCGAAGCATGTTCAGCGTGGTGACGCCCAGGATCTGGGTCTCGCCGCGCTCGAACAGCGCCGAACCGTGCGCCCGCGGGATCACGGCGACCTCGGCGGAAAGGGACCGGATGTCGGTGAGGCCACGGCCGTCCATGCGGATCTTGTCCGTGAGGACGCGCTTGCGCATGATCTTCTTGGACAGCGCCTTGAACGCGGCGCCGATCTCCTTCTCGCGGCCCTGGAAGGCTTCGCCCTCGCCGACGCCGACCTTCTCCAGGACGGCGGCCTTGACCTCGTCGGTCGCGGCGTCACGGGCCTGCTTGCCGGCGATCTGGAGCGCGTTCGCCAGGTCGTCGGTCGCGATCGCGGCGACGGCGTCGAAGGCGTCCTGCTGGTAGGCCAGGAAGACCGGGAACTCGCCGGTCGGCTTGGCGGACACGTCGGCCAGCTTTTGCTGGGCCTCGCACAGCACCTTGATGAACGGCTTGGCGGCCTCGAGACCCTCGGCGACCGAGACCTCGTCCGGCGCCTTGCCGCCGTCGGCGATCAGGTCGAGCGTGTTCTCGGTGCCTTCGGCCTCGACCATCATGATCGCGACGTCATCGCCGACGATGCGGCCGGCGACGACCATGTTGAAGGTGGCCTTCGCCAGCTGCGACCAGGTCGGGAACGCGACCCACTGGTCTTCGATCAGGGCGACGCGCACGCCGCCGACCGGGCCGGAGAACGGCAGGCCGGCGATCTGGGTCGACGCCGACGCGGCGTTGATCGCCAGCACGTCGTACGGGTCGTCCGGGTTGAGGCTCTGGACGGTGATGACGACCTGGATCTCGTTGCGGAGACCGTCGGTGAACGACGGGCGCAGCGGCCGGTCGATCAGGCGGCAGGTCAGGATCGCGTCGGTCGAGGGGCGGCCCTCGCGGCGGAAGAACGCGCCGGGGATGCGGCCGGCCGCGTACATGCGCTCCTCGACGTCCACCGTCAGGGGGAAGAAGTCGAAGTGGTCCTTCGGGTGCTTCGACGCGGTCGTCGCCGAGAGCAGCATGGTCTCTTCGTCGAGGTACGCGACGACGGCACCGGCGGCCTGCTTGGCCAGGCGGCCCGTCTCGAAACGAACGGTGCGGGTACCGAACTTGCCGTTGTCGATCACGGCTTCGGTCTCGTGCACGGTGACTCCGGTGGAGTCGGTCATAGATGCTTCTCCTCTTTGGTTCCTTCATTCGGCGCGAGTCTCCCACCCTGGGACCCGTTTCGCTTCAGGACGCTCGAGGAGTGATGCCGGTCTTCGATCGAAGCCCCCGGGACTCTTCCCGGAAGCCACTACCGAGGACCGGCGGACGGACCCTCGTGCGCGCTCGCGCCGTTCTGTGGTGGTAAACCGAGGGGGAGCAACCTGTGAGACGGCCACTCCCCCTCGGGTTCGAGCTATCGGCGCAGGCCGAGGCGCTGGATCAGCGCACGGTAACGCTCGATGTCCACCTTCATCACGTAGTTCAGCAGCCGGCGGCGACGGCCGACCAGCAGCAGGAGCCCGCGACGCGAGTGGTGGTCGTGCTTGTGAGCCTTGAGGTGCTCGGTGAGGCCGACGATCCGCTTGGTCAGCAGCGCGACCTGGGCCTCGGGGGATCCCGTGTCCGAGTCGTGCACGCCGTACTCGGCCAGGATCGACTTCTTGTCTTCGGTGGACAGCGCCACTTGTGTTGCTCCTCGAAATGATCAGTGCCGTGCGGCCCCGGGCGTGGATGCACGCCGGGAAGACGGTCACGGCCGCCACGGACTGCAGCCGGACCCGCTCGTGAGGTTACCAGTCACTTCGGCAGGCCTCCTGAGCAGGGCCTTCAGGCGCCGAGCCCGAACGCGCGGGCCACCCGGTAGCGGGTTCCGCCCGATCCGCGTTCGCTGGTCATCAACACCGCTTCGGTGGCTGTCCAGCTCCGGCTGCGGAAATCCGACAGGCTTTCCGTCCAACGCCCGGCGAGCCCCGGTTCTTCCCGGGGGAACCGCGCCAGCGTGAGGTGGGGCACGTACGGCCTCGCCTCGGCACCGGCGCCCGCGGCGAGCGCGAGCGGCGTCAGGTCTTCTCCGGCGGCAGTCAACCACAGCACCCCGGGGAACGTCGCGGCCTTTTCCAGCCGGACGTCGACCGCCGCCCGCCCGGCCAGCCGGTCCGCGAGCCAGGCGGCGCGGGCGCCGACGTCGTCCGGCCCGTAGTAGGCGAGCGTCACGTGCCAGCGCTCCGGCGGCTCCCAGCGCAGGCCGTCCCCGGGGTCTCCGAGAGCCTCGGCCACCGCTTCGACGACGTCGTCCGGCGGGACCAGCGCGCTGAACAGGACCGCCATCAGGCGCCGTTGCCCGCCCGGCGCAGCAGGTCGGCGATGGCCGGGAACTCGTCGTCGAGCCGCTTGGCGGCCTCGCCCAGGTCCTCGTCCTCGGCCACGTCGCGCAGGTAGGCGAGGACCTTCTGGTATTCGTTGACCACCGGGATGTTGTCGCGGCCGACGGTGGGCCGGGAGTCGCGGACGTCCTCCATCGCGGTCAGCATCGCGTCGCGGTTGCCCGCGGCGACCTCGGGCACCAGGATCTTGCGCTCGAGCATGATCATCCTGGCCAGCACGACCGGGTTGCCGATCTTCGCCCGCCGCCCGCTCATCACCTGGCTGAGCATGGGGGCGCTGATCCCGAGGACCTCGGCCAGGAACGCCTGCGAAACGTCGAACGCGACGACGAGCCGGCGCACCCGGTCACCGAGCGGCTCCCCGTACCACTCGCGCTGCAACGCGATGTTCCGCTGGACGATCTTGTGGTCCTCCACCAGTCCCGCTCCCCTACTGTGCCGTTCATTACCAATCCGACCGCAGTCACGGCGGAAACCCGCGCCTCGTGCGGATTGGCTGCGGACCGTATCCGCCTGCTTTCGGCCGGATTGGTAACCCCGCTCGCGCACACCGTCCGTGAGCATCTTGCCATCGCTGTCACGTGCGTGAACGCGAAATCCCTCAATCGCGCCCGGTCGAGGCGTCGGGGGGCACCTCCAGTGCCTTTCTCGTCTCGACGACGTCGTCGTCGATCTGCGTGACCAGGCCGGCCGAGTCGGCGAAGCGCACCTGGTCACGCAGCCGCGTCACGAAGTCGATCGCCACGTGCTGGCCGTAGAAGTCCTCGTCGACGTCGAGGACGAACGCCTCGACGGTCCGCTCGCGCCCGGAGAACGTCGGGTTGGTTCCCACCGAGACCGCGGCGCGCAGGCGGCGCGACGGGTCCGCCGAGCGGGTGAACCAGGCGCTGTAGACGCCGTCGGCCGGGACGGCGGCGAAGCGCGGCGTCGACAGGTTCGCCGTCGGGTAGCCGAGCTCGTGGCCCCGGCCGTCGCCGCGGACGACGATGCCTTCCAGGCGGTGCGGGCGGCCCAGCGCCTCCGCCGCGGCGAGGACGTCCCCCGCGTCGATGCACGACCGGACGTAGGTGCTCGAGAACGTGATCGCCGACTGGTCCTCTTCGGACAGTTCCTTGCCCTGCAGTTCGGCGCCGTACGCGGCGAAGCCGAACCGGCGGCCGAGCGTGCGCAGCAGCGCGACGTCGCCCGCGGCCTTGGCGCCGAAGGTGAAGTTGTCGCCGACGATCACCGCGGCCGCGTGCAGCCGGTCGACGAGCACCTCGTGCACGAACTCCTCCGGCTGCAGCCGGGACAGCTCCAAGGTGAACGGCAGCACGCAGAAGACGTCGATGCCGAGGCCTTCGACGATCTCCGCCTTGCGCCGCAACGTGGTCAGCTGCGCCGGGTGGCTCCCCGGGCGCAGCACCTCCGACGGGTGCGGGTCGAACGTCAGCATGACGCTCGGCAGCCCGCGTTCGGCCGCCGCGGCCACGGTCCGGCCGACCAGCTCCTGGTGTCCGCGGTGGACACCGTCGAACACGCCGATGGTGACCACGCACCGGCCCCAGCCGCCGGGAAGGTCCCCCAGCCCACGCCACCGCAGCACGTCGAACTCCCGTCTCTCACCCGCCACCCTAGGCGGGCAGCAACACGACCACTGCCCGGGACACGCCTTCTTCGTCGGCGGCCAGGGCGAGCACCCGGCCGTCGGGCCCGAAGAGGCCGTAGGTGCCTTCGACGCCGGCGGCCGGGATGCGCTGGCCGTGCCGGACCGCCTTCGCCGATGCCGCGTCGAGGTCGCGGCGGGGGAAGGCCGCGGCGACGGCGTCGTCGAGGTCCAGGCTCAGCTCGGGGGTCTCCTCGAGCTGGTCGAGGGTCCTCGCCTTGGCCAGGGTGAAGGGGCCGACCGTGGTACGTCGGAGCGCTTGGAGATGTCCGCCGACACCGAGGTCCGCGCCGAGGTCTCGGGCCAGCGCGCGGACGTAGGTGCCGGACGAGCACTCGACGACGGCGTCGACCTCGACGTGGTCTTCCTCGTGGCGGACGGCCAGGACGTCGAAGCGGTAGACGGTGACCGGGCGCGGCGGGAGGACGACGTCCTCGCCGGCGCGGACGCGGGCGTACGCGCGCTTGCCGTCGATCTTGACGGCGCTCACCGCGCTGGGCACCTGCTGGATGGCGCCGGTCAGCTTGGCGACGCCGGTCGCGATGGCGTCGTCTTCCACGGCCTTCGTGTCCGCGCTCGTGAGGACTTCGCCCTCGGCGTCGTCGGTCGTGGTGCTGCTGCCGAGGCTGAGGGTGGCCAGGTAGGTCTTGCGGTCCAGCGCGAGGTGGCCGAGCAGCTTGGTGGCGCGCTCGATGCCGAGCACCAGCACGCCGGTCGCCATCGGGTCGAGCGTGCCGGCGTGCCCGACCTTGCGGGTGCCCATGATCCGGCGGGCGCGGGCGACGACGTCGTGCGACGTCATGCCGGCGGGCTTGTCGACGATCACGAGACCGGGCGGCGGGGCGGGACGGCGGGGCGGTTTGGGGCTCGACACGCGGCCACCCTAGCGGCCGCCAGTCGTGGTTCGATCAGGTGCGCTCAGGCGGCGACGATCGGCGTCTCGGGTAAGGCGGCGTCCCAGCGGCGGCGGGTGATGCGCACCGGCAGCTCCTCGCCGCGGGCTTCGGCGAGGAACAGGTGGGCGCGCGTCCGGCGCCACCACACGAGCATCCGGGACGTGCCCAGCGCCAGGATCGCGACGATCGCCAGCAGCGACAGCCGGAAGCTCCCGCCGGTCCACTGCAGCAGCACGCCGACGGCGAGGGCCGCGATGGTCGTCGCGACGAAGCCGCCGACGTTGACCACGCCGGTCGCCGTGCCGACGCGGGACAGCGGGTTGTAGTCGCGAGCGAGCGCGAAGCCGATCATCGACGCCGGGCCGCCGAGGGCGAGGAAGGCGAACGCGGGCACCAGCAGCGCCACCGGCACCCGGCCGGGCCAGCTCAGCAGCACCGCCCAGATCAGCGCGGCCCCGCCGATGTACCCGCCGACCAGCGGCATCCGCAGCGACGGGTGCCGGCCGATCACGCCGCCCAGCAGCGGACCGCCGGCCATCGAGCCGAAGACGAACACGGTGAGCAGCGCGCTCGCGGTGGCCATCGACTGCCCCTGGCCCTGCACCAGCCAGGGCACGCCCCACAGCAGCGTCAGGGCGTTGGGGGCGAACATCGTGCTGAAGTGGACCCAGAAGCCCAGGCGCGTCCCCGGCGTCCGCCAGGCTTCGGCGACCTGGTGGGCGAGCTGGCGCGGCCGGACGGCTTCGCGGACGGACGGTCGCTCTCCGGCGGGGACGTCGCGGACCCGGAGCGTCACGACCACGGTGTAGAGGACGGTGACGGCGCCGGCCGCGAGAAAGGTCGGGGTCCAGCCGGCGCTGTCGAGCACCAGCGAGAGCGGGACGGTGGCGGCGAGGTTGCCGATGTAGCCGACGGCCGCGGTGAACGACGTCAGCAGCGCGTACTGGCGGCCCGGGAAGTGGGCCGCGACCAGGCGCAGCACGCTGACGAACGTGAGCGCGTCGCCGAGGCCGAGCACGCCGCGGGCGAGCAGGCCGAGGCCGTAGGTGTGGGCGACGCCGAGGAGGAGCTGGCCGGCGCCGAGCACCAGCACCGCGACGGTGAGGACGCGGCGGGGGCCGTAGCGGTCGACCAGGACGCCGGTCGGGATCTGCATCGCGGCGTAGACGCCCACCTGCAGCACGGTGAACGTCCCGAGCGCGGCCGCGCCGACGCCGAAGCGCTCGGCCGCCTGCAGCCCGGCGACGCCGAAGGAGGTGCGGTGGAAGACCGCGAGGAGGTAGACGGTGACGGCGGCGAGCCAGATGAGCCAGGACCGGGCGGTGGCGCGGCCGGTGGCGGGCGGCACAAGGTCCTCCAGGGAATAGGCGTTCGGATCGTGCGGACGCCTGCGCTGCCGTCCTTACTACTTGTAGCGCCTAAGCAACGACGAAACATAGCTGTTATCCCGGTGGCGTTCACCACATGGTTGTATCTGAATGTTCTTCACATTCGGGGGTGGTTTCGTGACCGGTCTGCACGGGTCGCACGCGGTGATCACGGGCGGGTCCAGCGGCATCGGCCTGGCGACGGCGGCCGCGCTGGCCGCGCGCGGCGCGTCCGTCTCGCTGGTGGCGCGGGACGAATCGCGGCTGCGGAAGGCTTCGGTGTCACTGAAGTCACGCGGTGCTTCGGTGCGGACCGCCGTCGCCGACGTCTCGTCGCAGGCCGAGGTGGAGGAGGCGTTCGGCTTCGGCGGGGCCGTGCGACGTGCTGGTGACCTGCGCGGGCCAGGCGCGGCCGGGCGAATTCCTGGAGCTGGACGACGAGGTCTTCCGGCGGATGGTGGAGGTCGACTACTTCGGGACGCTGCACGCGGTGCGGGCGGTGGCGCCGTCGATGGTCCGGCGGCGGAGCGGGTCGATCGTCGCGATCTCGTCGGCGGCCGCGGTGCTGGGGATCTACGGGTTCACGGCGTAGGCGCCGGCGAAGTTCGCGGTGCGGGGGCTGATGGAGGCCCTGCGGGACGAGCTGAACCCGGCCGGGGTGCACGTCGCGTGCGTCTACCCGCCGGACGTCGACACCCCGCAGCTGGCGGAGGAGAACCGCTGGAAGCCGGCGGAGACGGCGGCGATCAGCGGGACGATCCGCCCGATGGCGGCCGAGGCCGTCGCGTCGGCGATCGTCCGGGCGGTGGAGCGGGAGCGGTACGCGGTGTACCCGGACCGGTCGGTGGCACTGCTGGCGGCGCTGGGCCCGCTGGCGGCCCCGTTCCTGCGTCGGATGGTGGACCGCCGGGTCCGCCACGCCCGCCGAGCCCGTGCGTGAAGCCGTAACTCGCGTGTCTGGAGCCGTAACTCGCGTGATTGAGCCCGTAACTCGCGAGTTACGGCTCTGATCACGCGAGTTACGGGGTTCAAGCGGGGCGGATCGCGCCGGTTACCGCCCAGTTGCCGGAGCGCCAGCGGACCAGCACCGCCGCCAGGCGGAGGACCATGAACAGCGAGAGCCCGGTCCAGATGCCCGTCAGGCCCCAGCCGAAGCCCAGTGACGCCCAGATCAGCGGCAGGAAACCCAGCGCCGCGCTGCCGAGGGTCGCGTTGCGGAGGAACGCCGCGTCACCCGCTCCCAGCAGGACGCCGTCCAGCGCGAACACCACCCCCGCGATCGGCTGCAGCGCCACGAAGAACCACCACGCGTGCGGGATCTCCGCCAGCACCCCCGGGTCGGACGTGAACGCGTGCGGCAGCACCCACGACAGCGCCGCGAACAGCACGCACAGGAAGCACCCCAGCAGCAGCCCGTACCCGGTGATCTGCGCCGCCACCCCGCGCGCCTGCCGCGCCGCGTTCGCCCCCAGCGCCGCCCCGACCAGGGACTGCGCCGCGATCGCCACCGAGTCCAGCACCAGCGCCAGGAACGTCCACAGCTGCAGGACGACCTGGTGCGCGCCCACCGCCTCGGTCGACGTCCGGGCCGCGACGGCCGCCGCCGAGACGAAGCACGCCTGGAACGCCAGGCTGCGCAGCACCAGGTCGCGGCCGAGGCCGAGCTGCGCGCGCATCACCTTGAAGTCCGGCCGCAGGCCGACCTTCTCGCGCACCAGCGCGACGATGAACAGCGCCGCCGAGATCACCTGCGCGACGACGTTCGCGATCGCCGAGCCCTCCAGCCCCATCCCGGCCCAATAAACCAGCACCGGGCAGAGCACGGCCGAGATCCCGTTGCCCGCCAGGACGTACCGCAACGGCTTCGCGGAGTCCTGCACCCCGCGCATCCAGCCGTTGCCGGCCATGGTGACCAGGATCAGCGGCGCCCCGAACAGCGCGATCCGCACCCACGACACCGCCGCGCCCGCGACCTCGTCACTGCCGGAGAGCACCCGCGCGATCGGCCAGGCCAGCAGCTGCCCGGCGACCAGCACGAAGAGCCCGACGAACACCGCGAGCCACGTCGCCTGCACGCCCTCGCGGACCGCGTCGGCCCGGCGGCCGGCGCCGTGCAGGCGGGCGGTGCGCGACGTCGTGCCGTACGACAGGAACGTCAGCTGGCTCGACACCTGGGCCAGCACGACGCCGCCGAGCGCGAGCCCGGCCAGCGGCAGCGCGCCGAGGTGGCCGACCACCGCGGTGTCGACCAGCACGTACAACGGCTCGGCGGCCAGCACCCCCAGCGCGGGCACGGCCAGGCCGAGCACGCGCTTCGCCGGGATCCGCTCCGCTTCCTCCACGTTCACCACGAACCGGACTCTAACCGCCGGCACCGACAATCCTGGCCGGTGGGAGCTCCCCCGCCGCCGGTCAGGGCCCCGGCAAAGCCACGCCGGATGTCATGAACGACTCGTTCATGACGCCGGACGACAGGAAAGAGTCGTTCATGACATCGCCGGCTCCCCACGCCGAGGCGACCCCGGCAAAAACCGCGCGCCCCTACAGCAGCGGCGCCCGCTCCAGCGCCGCCCGCAACCCGGCCAGGACCTCCTCGGCGGTGCCCGCGATCGTGCAGCCGGCGGCCTGCCGGTGCCCGCCGCCGCCGAACTCCGCCGCCACCACCGAGACGTCGATCCCGATGGAGCGCAACGAGATCTGCCACTGCGCCGGGTTCGCCAAATCCTGTTTCAGCACCGCCGCGACGGCCGCCTCGCGCACCGAGCGGATGACGTCGATCACCGACTCGACCTCTTCGCCGCGCACCGTCCGCGCCGCGTCGACGCGGACCACCGCGTGCACGAAACCCCGGCCCCGCGCGACTTCCGGCTCCAGCTCGGCCTCGCGCAGCACGGCCGACAACATCGGCAGCCACGTGAACGGCCGCTCGTCGACGATCTTCCGCACGACGAGCTCGGCGTCGACGCCCGCCTCCAGCAGCCGCGCCGCCATCCGGTGCGTCTCCGGGCTCGCGCGGCGGAACCCGCTGGTGTCGGTGACGATCCCGGCGTAGATCCCGCGTGCGATCGGCTCGTCGAGCTCGACGTCCATCGCGTCCAGGATCCGGAACACGAGGATCGCGCTGGCCTCGGCGGACTCGTCGACGACGTTGCAGCCGCCGTAGAACGTGTTGGTCGCGTGGTGGTCGATCACGAGCACCGAGCCGGCGAGCTCGACGCGCCCGGCGAGCCGGCCCAGCCGCTTCGGCACCGGCGTGTCGACGCAGACCAGGAGCGCCTCGGTGTCGGGCAGGTCGTCCGGGTGGGTCAGCAGGCCGTCCTCGTCGAGCCACCGCAGGGTCTCCGGCGCCTCGTCGGGCTCGCCGAAGGAGACCCGCACCTTCGCGCCGCGCTGGCGCAACGCCCGGCCGAGGGCGAGCGCGCTGCCGAGAGCGTCCGCGTCCGGGCGGACGTGGCCGAGCACCGTCACGTCGGTGGCCGACGCGAGCAACGCGGCCGCGTCCCGGATGTCCTGCGCCGAAGTAGGGGTCACGGTGCGTCACGCTACGCTCTGCGGGATGCCTGAGTACGTGATCCTGGTCCACCCGTCCGCCAATCGGGTCTACGCCGCCTCCGCCCCCGCGCTGCTGCGCGCCGAGCTGGCGGTGTTCGGCGCGGCGCTGTCGGCCGAGCTGTCCGGGATCGAAGAGGTCGAGCTCGGCGGCGTCGGCTACGTGCGCTTCACGAGTTCGGCCGCCTTGGGCGAGCCCGACCTCGCGCTGCTGTCGAACCTGTCGTCGCTGTACGCGCTGTTCGAGCTGGGTGACGGCGTCCTGCGCCCGGTCACCGTGACGCCGCTGGCGAAGGCCGACTCCGACCTGCTGACCATCCAGAAGTACGCCGGCAAGACCAACGAGTCGTTCACGAAGCTGCTGCTGAACGTCACGCTGCTGGCGACGGCGGACGCCTTCTCGGACCGGCCGAAGTACCTGCTCGACCCGCTGTGCGGCCGCGGCACCACGCTCAACCAGGCGATCATGTACGGCCTGCACGCGACCGGCCTGGACGTCGACGCCAAGGACTTCGAGGCCTACGAGGCGTTCATCAAGACGTGGCTGCGGAACAAGCGCGTCAAGCACACCGCCGACTCGGGACAGCTGCGGCGCAACAAGGTCCGCCTCGGGCGCCGGCTCGACATCGAGTACGCGCTGGACAAGGAAGCCTACAAAACCGGCGACACCCGCAAGCTCACCTACTTCCAGGCCGACACGCTGACGACCGACGAGGTGCTGCGGGCGAACTCGTGCGACGTGATCGTCACCGACGCGCCGTACGGCGTCCAGCACGGCAGCCACCGCGAAGCCGGTCTGCAGCGCAGCCCGCGCGACCTGCTCGCGGCGGCCGTCCCGGTGTGGACGCGGGTGCTGCGGACCGGCGGGGCGCTCGGCATCTCGTGGAACACCACCGTGCTGCCGCGCGAAGAACTCGTCGAGGTGCTGCGGAGGGCCGGGCTCGACGTCCGCGAAGGCGGGCCGTGGGCGGAGTTCGTCCACCGGGTCGACCAGGCCATCCTGCGTGACCTGGTCGTCGCGGTGAAGCCCCCGTCTTGAGCCGATACAGCCCGAGTCGACAAAGCGCTATTGGGTGAGCTCGCCCTTCACCGGCGCCTGCCCGTTCTCCTCCGGCGCTCCGGTCGGAGCCGGCGGCGGCGTGGTCAGGCCGCGCTTCACCGAGTCCAAGATGGACAGTCCCTGGCCGACGAGGCCCGCGGCCATCTCGCCGAGACCGTCGGCGCCGTTGAGGATGTTGACGTTCGCGCCGGCCAGGCCGCGCCCGGCTTCCTTGACGATCTGCGGCAGCTGGTCGATGAGCATCCGGTCGAGCGCGACCCGGTTGTTCGACGCCGCCGCTTCCGCCTGCACGCGCATCTTCTCCGCGTCGGCCAGCGCCAGGATCCGGATCCGCTCGGCCTCCGCGTCGGCCGGCTTGATCACCTCGGCGACCAGCTGCTGCTGCCGCAGCTCGGCCTCGCGCTGGGCCAGCTCGGTGCGAGCGTCGATGACCTCCTGCTGGGCCTTCGCCTGCGCGAGCGGCCCCGCCTGGGCGGCCTCGGCCTGCGCCGCGTCGACCTCGGCGCGGTACTGCGCCTGCACGATCGACGTCTGCCGGGCGTACTCCGCCTGCGTCCGCTGCGACTCCTGCTCGGCCTCGGCCGCCACCCGGTTCGCCACGGCCTGCGCGATCTGGGCGTCCCGCTGGATCGCGGCGTTGTGCGGCGCGGCCATCGCGGCGATGTAGCCGAGCTTCATGTCGTCGATCGACTGGATCTGCAGCGCGTCGACCGACAGGCCGATCTTCGCCATCTCCACCGCCGAGCCGTCCAGCACCTCGGTCGCGAGCTTCTGCCGCTCGGTGATGATCTCCTCGACCGTCATCGACCCGATGATCGAGCGCAGGTGCCCGGAGAAGATCCGGCCGGTGAGCACGGACATCTGGTCCTGGTCGGAGAGAAAGCGCTGACCGGCGTTGACGATGCTCTCGGTGTCGTTGCCGACCTTGAACGCGATCACCGCCCGCACGGTCAGGGCGATGGCCTGCTTCGTCACGCACACTTCGGTCACTTCGGCCTCACACATGGAAAGCGTGAGGAACCGGACTTTCCGGAACACCGGCATGACAAACGCGCCGTGTCCCGTGACCACCCGGAACGGCGACGCGCCCTTGCTGCTCTTGCCGCCCGAAATCAACATCGCCTCGTTGGGGGCCGGCACGCGATAACCGAACATCGACTGTCCTTCCGCGAGCACTAGGAAGAGGGTTCCGAAACGTCCCACGCCACGACGTCGACCGTGCGCCGTCCCCGGGCTTCGACGACCAGGACGGTCGTCCCCTTCGGCAGCTCCGTGTCGGACCAGGCCAGGAAGGTTTCCAACCCGCCCCGGATCCTGATCAGCACCTCCCCGGGCCCCCGCTGCCCGCGGGTGCCGACCAGGAGGACTCCGGTCCGGCCGGCCGGCGAAAGGTCGGAGTGCACGGGTGCCCGACCTCCCTCGGTGACCGCCTCGGTGCGGGTGAGCCCCGCTGTTCCCCATTGTGCTCCCGGTGGACGCGGGCGGCAGCCACTGTGAGGTTCCGATCAGGAGGCAACCACTCGGGTCTCTCGCGCGTGGTGAAGATGCCCGGCTTGGCTATACTCCGGAGCGTGACGGTCGAGCAACGCCCCCTGCGCGCGGACGCCCGGCGCAACCGGGAGGCACTGGTCGCGGCCGCGCGGGAGGTGTTCGGCGCCAAGGGCGTCGACGCCCCGCTCGACGAGATCGCGCGCCGCGCCGAGGTCGCGATCGGCACGCTCTACAACCGGTTCCCGACGCGGGCGGACCTCGTCGAGGCCGCGTTCCTGCCGACGCTCGAAGAAGCGCAGGCGGCGGCCGAAGACGCGCTCGCGTGCGAAGACCCGTGGGACGGCTTCGTGCTGTTCCTCGAGCGGTCGGTCCTGATGCAGGTGGGTGACCGCGGCTTCACCCAGGTGTGCACGCGCGCGTTCGACCAGGCATCGGGACTGGAGAAGGCCAAGCAGGCCAACGCTTCCCGGATCCACCGGATCATCGGACGCGCTCAGGAGGCGGGCGCGCTGCGGCCGGACTTCCGCGGTGAAGACCTGGCGATCGTGTTCGCCGCGGCGACGGCGACCCCCGACTGGCGGCGCGCGCTCGGCATCGTCCTCGACGGGCTGCGCGCGCGATGACCTGGCTCGCGGACACGCGCACGTCGTACGACACGGTGGCGGAAAGCTACGCGGAATTCGTGACGGACGCCCTCGAGAAGCACCCGCACATGCGCGCGGCGCTGACGCTGTTCGCGGCGGAGGTCGACGGGCCGGCGGTGGACGTCGGCTGCGGCCCGGGGAACTTCACGGCCTACCTGGGTTCACTGGGCGTCGAGGCGATCGGCATCGACCTGTCGCCGGCGATGATCGACCTCGCGCGCCGGGCGCATCCAGGACCGCGGTTCGAGGTCGGCTCGATGACGGACCTGCCGCTGCCCGACGCGTCGACGGCGGGCGTACTGGCGTTCTGGTCGCTGATCCACGTCCCGGACGACGACGTCCCGGTGGCCCTCGGGCACTTCCGGCGCGTGCTGCGGCCGGGCGGGCTGCTGGTGATCGGCTACCACGTCGGCGCGGGGACCCGGCTGAAGACCGAAGGCTACGGCGGGCACCCGATGCGCGTCCACGTCCACCTCCGGCAGCCGTGGTGGCTGGCGAAGCGGGTGCGGGCGGCGGGATTCACGATCGAGGCGGAGTGGGCGCTCAACCCGGAAAACCAGGTGTCGCAGGCAATCCTGTTCGCGCGCGCGTCAGCTTAGCCGCTGCCCCACGAACTTCAGGACGTCCGGCAGGATCCCGCGCCAGTACTCGTCCTCGTGCTTGCCCGGCGAAAACTTCGACACCGCCGGATTCACGGCCTTCACCAGCTTGCGATCCGCGCCCAGGAACGGATCCGCGTCGCCGCACCAGACGCCGAGCTGCCCGGCGCGCAGCTCTCCCGTGTGCAGCAACGGTTCCTCCGCGCGCCAGTTGTCCTCGTCGGAGAACACCTTGCGGCTGCGGGCGTCCGGCCAGCTGACGAACAGCGCCGCGCTCGCCGTGGCGACCGCCTTCAGGTCCGGGTGCGCTCGAGCGAAGCGCAAAGCGCCGAAGCCGCCCATGGAAATGCCGAACACCGCCGAGGCCGGACGCAGGTCGCGGGCCGCCAGCCACCCCGGCACTTCCTCGGTGAGCATGCGCTGCGGGTCGTCGCCGGAACCGACGTCGACCCAGTAGTGGTCGCCGTCGACCGCGGCCACCGCGAACGGCGATGTGCCGGCGCGCACGGCCGCCGTCAACGCCGCGGGGACGCCCAGTTCTAGGAAGGTTCGCGCGCGGGCGCCGCGGCCGTGCAGGGCCAGGCACACCGGCAGGCCCGACGACGGGACACCCTCGGGCGTGATCAGGACCAGGTCGACGTCCGTGCCGCGGGCGGCCGAGGGCATGCGCTGGACCGTCACCGGGTCGCGCAGCGGGGACGGGCCGGTCGGCACCGGCACCGCGGGCGGGCCGGGCGGCGGCCCGGACGGCGTCGACGAGCAGCCCGCCAGCAGCGCCAGGGCGCTGCCGGCGAGCAAGCCGCGGCGGGAGAGCACGGGTCAGCCCCGGCTCTCCTCCTCCGCGAACTCGTCGGCTTCGGCGTCTTCGGTGTCTTCGCGAGGCGCCTTGTACGGGTCGGCGTCGCCGGCGTGCTGGGCGCCGGCCGAGCGACGCGCGACCTCCGCGTCGGCCTCACGGGCCTTCGCGAGCAGGTCTTCGATCCGCTTCGACTCCTCGGGGATCGTGTCGGCGATGAACGTCAGGGTCGGCGTGTAGCGGACCCCGGTGCCCTGCCCGACCTTGGTGCGCAGCACCCCGCGCGCCGATTCGAGCGCGGCGGCCGCACCGGCGAAGTCCGGGGGGACGTCCAGCTTCTCGCCGAGCACCGTGTAGTACACCGTGGCGTCGTGCAGGTCGCCGGTAACCTTCGTGTCCGTGATGGTCACGTAGTCCAGCCGGGGGTCCTTGACCTCGTGCTCGATCGCGGACGCCACGATCTGCGAGATCCGCTTGGCGAGCTTGCGAGCCCGAGCCGGATCAGCCATGTCTTTCTCCTAGTCTTCTGGACCGAGCAGCCGGCGGCGTGCGGTGAGTAGCTCGAACTCCGGCCGGCTCGCCACGTACCGCTCACACGAGTCGAGCACGTCACGGACGTGCTCGCCACCTTCGGCGACCACGGCCACCCCGATGAGGGTCCGGCGGTGCAGGTCGGTGTGACCGGCTTCGGCCACCGACACGGCGAAGCGCTTGCGCACCTCCGCCAGCACCGGACGGACCACGGATCGCTTCTGCTTCAACGAATGGACGTCGCCGAGCAGGATGTCGAGCTCGAGGGCTCCGACGAACATAGGCAAGTCGGGTGGTGTCGTAGGGATGGGAAACGAGCCCCGGGTGTGCGGTCGAAACCGCACACCCGGGGACACATGCCTTACGCTCGCGGCTTCTCGCGCTGCTCGTACGTCTCGATCTGGTCGCCGACCTTGAGGTCGCCGTACGAACCGAGCGTCAAACCGCACTCGTAACCCTCGCGGACCTCGACCACGTCGTCCTTGAACCGCCGCAGCGAGCTGACCGGCAGGTTCTCCGCGACGACAGTGCCGTCGCGCAGCAGCCGGGCCCGCGCGTTGCGCCGGATCTCGCCGGACATGACCAGGCAACCCGCGATCGTGCCGATCTTGGAGGACTTGAAGACCTCGCGAACCTCCGCGCGGCCCAGCTCGACCTCTTCGTACTCCGGCTTGAGCATGCCCTTGAGGGCCTGCTCGATCTCGTCGATCGCCTGGTAGATGACCGTGTAGTACCGGACGTCGACGCCCTCGCGGGTGGCCCGCTCGGTCGCCTTGCCCTGGGCGCGGACGTTGAACCCGAGGACGATCGCGTCGGACGCGGTCGCCAGGTCGATGTCCGACTCGGTCACGCCACCAACACCGCGGTGGACCACGTTCAGCTCGACCTCGTCGCCGACGTCCAGCTGGAGCAGCGAGGCTTCGAGGGCCTCGACGGTGCCCGAGTTGTCACCCTTGATGATCAGGTTGAGGCTGTTCGTCTCCTTCAAGGCGGAGTCGAGGTCCTCGAGGCTGACCCGCTTGCGGCGCGACGCGTTGAGCGCGTTGCGCGTACGAGCGGCGCGGCGCTCGGCGATCTGCCGGGCGACGCGGTCCTCGTCGACCACCAGGAAGGTGTCGCCCGCACCCGGCACCGAGGTGAACCCGATGACCTGGACGGGACGCGACGGCAGCGCCTCGGTGACGTCGACGTTGTGCTCGTCGACCATCCGGCGGACGCGGCCGTAGGCGTCACCCGCCACGACCGAGTCGCCGACGCGCAGCGTGCCGCGCTGGACCAGGACGGTGGCCACCGGACCGCGGCCGCGGTCGAGGTGAGCCTCGATCGCGACACCCTGGGCCTCCATGTCCGGGTTGGCCCGGAGGTCCAGAGCGGCGTCGGCGGTCAGCAGGATCGCCTCGAGCAGGCCGTCGATGTTGATGTTCTGCCGCGCGGAGATCTCGACGAACATCGTGTCGCCGCCGTACTCCTCGGCGACCAGGCCGTACTCGGTCAGCTGCTGCCGGATCTTGTCCGGGTTCGCGCCTTCCTTGTCGATCTTGTTGATCGCGACCACGATCGGGGCCCTGGCGGCCTGCGCGTGGTTGATCGCCTCGACCGTCTGCGGCATCACACCGTCGTCGGCCGCCACCACGATCACCGCGATGTCGGTCGAGTTCGCACCACGGGCACGCATGGCGGTGAACGCTTCGTGACCCGGGGTGTCGATGAAGGTCACGAGGCGCGGGTTGCCCTCGAGCTCGGTCTCGATCTGGTAGGCGCCGATGTGCTGGGTGATGCCACCGGCTTCGCCCTCGCGCACCTTCGTCTTGCGGATCGTGTCGAGCAGGCGGGTCTTACCGTGGTCGACGTGACCCATGATGGTCACGACCGGCGGCCGGATCTGCAGGTCTTCTTCGCCACCGGCGTCGTCGCCGTAGGTGATGTCGAAGGTGCCCAGCAGCTCGCGGTCCTCCTCCTCGGGGCTGACGACCTGAACCGTGTAGTTCATTTCGCCGCCGAGCAGCTCGAGGATGTCGTCCGACACGGACTGCGTCGCGGTGACCATCTCGCCGAGGTGGAAGAGCACCTGCACCAGCGAAGCCGGGTTGGCGTCGATCTTCTCGGCGAAGTCGGTCAGCGAAGCACCCCGCGGCAGCCGGATCGTCTCGCCCTGCCCCTTGGGCAAGCGGACGCCGCCGACGCTGGGCGCCTGCATGTTGTCCATGTATTCCTGGCGCTTCTGCCGCTTCGACTTGCGACCCTTGCGCGAGGGACCACCCGGGCGCCCGAAGGCACCCGCGGTGCCGCCACGGCCACCGGGGCCACCACGGCCACCGCCGCCGCCGCGGAAACCGCCGCCGCCGGCCGGGGCACCGGTGCCGCCACCCGGGCGGAAGCCGCCACCGCCACCGCCGCCACCGCCACCGGGGCCGCCGCGGAAGCCACCGCCACCGCCGCCGCCACCGGGACCGCCGCGGAAGCCGCCGCCACCGCCACCGCCGCCGGGGCCACCACGGGCTCCGCCACCGGGGCCGCCACGGGCGCCGCCACCCGGACCACCGCGGGCGCCGCCACCGGGACCGGCGGGACGCTGCGTGCGGCCCGGCATCATGCCGGGGTTCGGCCGCGGGGGCATGTTGCCCGGGCTCGGCCGGTTGCCACCGGCGCCACCACCGGGACGCGGGGCCGGACGGTCACCGCCGCCACCGGTCCCACCGGGACGCGGCGGGCGGTTGTCGCCGCCCTGGCCGCCACCCGGGCGCGGGCCCTGCGGACGCGGCGGGGCGCCGGAACCGACGCCGAACGGGTTGTTGCCGACCCGCGGGGTACGCGGACCGGGCTTCGGGCCGCCGGGCTTGGGGCCCTGCGGCTTCGGCGGGACGACCGAACCGGTGTTGCCCGAGGGCGCGGCCGGGGTCTCCTGCTTGGGTGCGGCGGGCGGGACCTGCTCCTGGGGAGCGGGCGCGGCCGGCTGCTGACGCGGGCCGGGCCGCGGGCCGGGACCCGTGGGGCGGGCATCCGGTGCGGCGGCCGGCTTCGAAGCCGGTGCCTGCTGCTGCGGGGCCGCCGCGGGGGCGGCCTTCGCCGCGGGCGCCTGCTGTTGGGGAGCGGGCGACGCGGGCTTGGGCGCGGGAGCGCCCGGCTTGGCGGCCGGGGGCCCGGGGCGCGCCGACGGGCCGGGGGTCGGTGCGGGCTTCTTGGCGCCCTTGGGCGCGTACGCGTCGCGGAGACGGCGGGCGACGGGCGCCTCGACCGTGGACGACGCGGACTTCACGAACTCGCCCTGTTCCTTCAACTTGGCGAGAACGTCCTTGCTGGTGATGCCGAGCTCCTTAGCGAGCTCGTGTACGCGGGCCTTGCCTGGCACAGCTCTCCTCATCTAGGGGAGGCCAGGCGGGAACCCGCTGACCTCGTCCTTATTGTCTGACGCTCATGGCTTCAGCTTCACGGCTGACTCATGACGGGTCGACCTGCTTCCTTCGTTCCTCCCGAAGCCGGGGACGTCCCGGCTTCGTGGTGCTTAGTGCGCTCGACGTGCTCACGGACCTCCTGGACGTCGAGCGCTCCCGGAGCCCGCAGGGCCCTCGGGAAAGCTCGCCGCCGTTCGGCCTTGGCCAGGCAGTCCGGGTCGGGGTGCAACCAGGCTCCCCTACCGGGGAGCCGACGACGTCCGTCGACGACCACCCGTCCGGCCACCGCGACCACGCGCGACAGCTCACCGATCAAGGCCCGCCGCTTGCAGCCGACACAAGTCCGCACCGGGGATTCTCGGTGGGGCTGGTGCTCGGCTACCCGCCGCGGGCTTCGAACCACTCCTGAGTCTAGCGCTTCGACATTCACTCAGCCGAACCGGTTGTCGCGGCGGGCCGCGACGGACTGGCGTGGTCTTGATCACCCTCGTCGTCGACCGGTGCGGCGTCGCTGCGGATGTCGATCCGCCAGCCGGTCAGACGGGCGGCGAGGCGGGCGTTCTGGCCCTCCTTGCCGATCGCCAGCGACAGCTGGAAGTCCGGCACCACGACACGGGCGGTCTTCGCCCGCTCGTCCACCACTCGTACGGAAACAACCTTCGCCGGGGACAGGGCATTCCCCACGAACCGGCCCGGGTCCTCCGAGTAGTCGATGATGTCGATCTTCTCACCGGCCAGCTCGCTCATCACGTTGCGCACGCGCGCGCCGACCGGGCCGATGCAGGCGCCCTTCGCGTTGACGCCCGCCACGGTCGACTTCACGGCGATCTTGGTGCGGTGTCCCGGCTCGCGCGCGATGGCGGCGATCTCGACCGTGCCGTCGGCGATCTCCGGGACCTCCAGCGCGAACAGCTTGCGCACGAGGTTGGGGTGCGAGCGCGAGAGCGTGATCTGCGGGCCGCGGTTGCCGCGCGAGACGGTGACCACGTAGGCCTTGATCCGGCTGCCGTGCTCGTACGACTCCCCGGCCACCTGCTCCGCCGAGGGCAGCACGCCCTCGGTGTCCCCCACCTGGACCACGACCATGCCGCGGGCGTTGGCGCGGGCGTCGCGCTGGATCACGCCGGCGACGATCTCGCCCTCCTTGGTGGAGAACTCACCGAAGGTCTTTTCGTGCTCGGCGTCGCGCAGCCGCTGCAGGATGACCTGGCGGGCGGTGGTGGCGGCGATCCGGCCGAACCCCTCGGGGGTGTCGTCCCACTCTTCGTCGACCTGGCCGTCGTGGGTCAGCGTGTGCGCGAGCACGCGCACCAGGCCCGTCTTGCGGTCGATGTCGACGCGGGCGTGCGACTGGTGGCCCTCGGTGTGCTTGTACGCGGTCAGCAAGGCCGTCTCGATGGCCTCGATCACCGTTTCGAAGGGGATGTCCTTGTCCCGTTCGATCGCCCGCAGCGCGGCGATGTCGACGTTCACTTCGACCCCTTCTCCGTCTCGGCGGCGATCATGCCGGACGCGTCGTCTTCGAGCAGTTTCAGGTCCTCGGCGGGCGGCTGCTTGAACTCGATCTCCACGACCGCCTTCGCCACGTCGGCGTAGCGGACGTCGCGGATCTTGCCGCCTTCGAGGACGCGGGCGGCGTCCTCGCCCGTGTGACCGACCCGGCCGATGAAGGGCGCGCCTTCGACCGGCGAGATCTTCACCAGGTGGAGCCGCGCGCGCCGCCAGTGCCGCGGCTGGGTGAGCGGGCGGTCGAGGCCCGGCGAGGTGACCTCCAGCGTGTACGCGCTCGCGAGCACGTGCTCGTTTTCGTCGAGCGCCGCCGCGACCTTGCGGCTGACCTCGGCGACCTCGTCCAGCCCGACACCGTCGTCGGAGTCGACGACGACCTTGACCAGCTGCCGCCGACCGGCCTGCTGCACCTCGAACGAATCGAGGTCGAAACCCGCGGCGGTGACGGCTTCGGCCACTATCGGCTGAAGCCGGCTGGCGAGTTCTCCTGGCACGTGGGGCTCTCCTCGGTTGCGCGGGTGGTGGTGGACCAGCTTATCCGGTCGCCCGCTCGGCCCGCGCGAGCGGCGGGGGCGACCCGGGGCCTGGCAGGATGGGCCGACGTGACCGGAAGACCGACCGACCTGACCCGTCGTGCCGCCCTCCGCGCGGGGGCGCTGGCCGCGCTGGCCGTCCCCCTGGCCGCGTGCGGGCCCGGCTACGACGAGAGCCCCGACCCCCTGCAACCGCTGCTGGCCGCCGCCGAGGCGGACGCCACCGCCGCGCGGGCGCTGGCCAAGGGCGAGAACGCCGACGCCGCCGGCCAGCTCGCCGACGCGCGCGCGGCCCACGCGGCCGCGCTGAAGTCCGAAGTGGACCGCCTGAACCGGCCTCGGGCATCGTCGTCGCCGGCGCCCCCGGCACCGGCCGCCTTGGGCGATCTCAAGGAGCGGCTGGCGACGGCGCGCAAGCAGGCCGAAGACCTCGTCGGCGGGCTGCCCCGCTACCGAGCCGGGCTGGTCGCGGCGGTGGCGGCGGGCTGCGCGGCGCTGCAGCGCACGGCCCCGGCGCTGGGCCCCGGCGAGGACGCCCCCGCGTTCACCGGGCCGGCCGGTGCCGTGCCCGCGGAGGCGGTGGACCCGCTGCAGACGGCGCTCGCGGCCGAGCACGCCGCCGTGTGGGTGTACGGGCTGGTCAGCGCGTTCCTGCCGGCCGACTTCGCCGAGGGCGAGAAGGCGGGGACGGCCGAGCACGCGGTGCGTCGCGACCTGCTGCAGACGATGCTGTCCTCGTCGGGGGCGACGCCTGTCGCGCCCGAAGCGGCGTACGTGCCGAAGGCGCCGGTGACGGACGCGAAGTCGGCTTCGCTGGTGGTGGCGACGGCCGAGGCCGACTGCGCGTCGGCGTGGCTGGCGGTGGTGAACCACACCGACGACGCCGCCCTGCGCACGACGGCACTGCACGCGCTGGTGGCGGCTTCGCGGCGCGGGACGCCTTGGCGGTCGGAGGCGGGCGAGAAGCCGGTCGCGATCGCCATGCCGGGTCAGGCGAGCTGAGCCTCTCCCGGCCGAAGCAAGCGCCCCAAGGCGGCCTTGGGTGCGTTCACCGCACCGAAGGCCACCTTGGGTGCGTTCAACGCACCGAAGGCCACCTCGGGGCGCTCGGGGCCGCTCGGGGGCGCTCGGGGGCGCTCGGGGCGCGTGGGGTTGGCGGGCGCGGCGAGCGTCGCGAATGGGTCATTCGCGGCGCGGGGTGTCCCGAATGGGTCATTCGCGACCTTCGCCGGCCGCCGAACCGGGTCGCGGGTTCGCTGAGCCGTCCCGAACGTGGTGAACGACTCGTTCAGGTCGTCAGGCGACCTGAACGGGTCGTTCACCGCATCGCTGCCGGGGCACCCGGCCGGGCGAGGCGGACCTCAGCCCTTGAGGTCGGCCGACAGCCGCAGCGCGTCGTCCGCGATCTTCTCGATCAACGCCTTGTCCTTGTGCTTCGCGTAGAAGTCGGCCAGTACGATCGTCGTGTTCGTGCCGTCCACCTTCGACGCGTACGCCGCGTCCGCGCCGCTCACGCTCGGGACGCCCGGGCCGGCGAACGTCTTGTCCTTCACCAGGTCCGTCACGTTGCCGGTCTCGTCCTGCTCGGTCAGCGTCTTGAGCGCCTTGGCCTTCGTCGAGTCCGGCATCCCCACCAGCACCACCGACACCAGGGCCTTCGCGCCGCCCGACTCCGTCGTGTACAGCGCGCGCACCAGCGACTGACACTCGTTGTCCTGGAAGAAGTCGCGCGTCTTGCCGTAGGACTTCGGGGCGCACTCGTTGGACTTCGCCGGCCCGGCGACCAGCGTGAACTGGTACTGCCCGGTGTTCTGGGCCGGCGGCTGCGCGACCGGCTCGCCGGACGTCGAGTCGTGCCGGATCAGGAACCACAGCAGCCCGGAGACGACAGCGATCGCGACCAGCCCGGCGCCCCTGAGCAGCAGGGAGCGGGTGTCGCGAGCCGGCGGTCCCGGCACCGGCGGGCGGGGCTGCGGGGGGACCGCGCCCAGCGGGGCCGTGTCGGACGGGCCTGGGGTGAAATGCGCACCAACCACGAGGCCATACGGTAGTTCACTCGCTCGCGGGCGTTCACTCGAATGCGTGTAAGACGCGTTCGACGTCGTCAGCGGTGTTGTAGAGGTGGAACCCGACGCGCACCCGGCCGCCGCGGACGCTCGAGACGATCCCCGCCGCCGCGACCCGCTCCGGGTCGGCGTCGAGCGACACGATCGCGGTGCCGCGCGGGGGCAGGCCGAGCTTTTCGAGCAGCAGGTCGGCCAGGCCGGTGTTGTGCGCCTCGACCTGCGCGAGGTCGAGCCCGCCGAGGTACTCGAGCGCGGCCGCCGCGCCGACCTGGGCGAGCCAGACCGGCGAGAGGTCGAACGCGCGGGCGTCGCCGGCCAGGCGCAGCGGGAGGCCGTAGACCGTGGCCCACGGGTCGTCCCCGGCGTACCAGTTCGCCGCGACCGCTCGGGTGCGCTCGTGCGCGTCCGGCCGCACGGCGAGCCACGCGCAGCCGCGCGGCGACAGCAGCCACTTGTAGCCCGCCGCGACCACCCAGTCCGCCCACGCGACGTCCAGGGGCAGCCAGCCCACGGCCTGTGTGGCGTCGAGCAGCACCGCCGCCCCGGCGGCCTCGGCGGCGGCCCGCAGGGCCGGGAGGTCCACGAGCCGGCCGTCGGCGGACTGGACGACGCTCACCGCGACGACGTCGTGGCCCTCGACCCGCTCGGGCAGCAGCTCCAGCGGCACCTCGGTCACCGTGACACCGGGATGGGCCGCGAAGGGAAAGGTCACGCTGGTGAAGTCGCCTTCGGCGGCGAGCACGCGGGTGCCGGCGGGCAGCGCGGCGGCGACGTTCGCGACCAGCTGCGAGACCGACGCGCCGATCGCGACGCGCCCGGGTTCGACGCCGAGCAGCCGGGCGAACGCCGCCCGGGACCGGTCGACGTACTGGTCGAACTCCCCCGGCCGGGTCGCGCCGGTCCGCCACCGCTCGACCGACTCGGCCACCGCGGCGGCCACCGGCGCCGGCGGGATGCCGACGCTGGGCGTGTTCAGGTATCCGGGCGGGACGGCGAAGTCGCTCATGGTTTCAGGCTGGCAGACCGGACAACCGGTTTACGGCAGCAGCGCGACGACGTCGGCGTAGCTCGGCGGGTCCAGTGGCAGCTCACCGCCGTCGCGGACCGCCGACGCCGTTTCGGCCGCCGCCCGCAGGGCCACGCGGTACGGCAGGGAGCCCAGGCTGACCCGCGCGACCCCCAGCTCCGCCAGCCCGGCGAAGGTGACCTTCCCGGGCAGGAACAGCAGGTTGACCGGAAGCCCGAGGCCGACGATCCGCTCGACGTCCGCCGGGTCGGCCAGGCCGGGCACGAAGGCGCCGTCGGCGCCGGCCGCCGCGTAGGCCTTCACGCGTTTTTCGGCGGTCTCGACGGAGTGGTCACCGGACCAGTGGGTGTCGGTGCGGGCGTTGACGAACAGGCTCGGGACGCGCTCCTTCACCGCCTGGACCAGCGCGGCCTGGATGTCGACCGGGGCGAGCGAGCCGTCGGCCCGGCCGTCTTCGAGGTTGACGCCGACCGCGCCGGCGTCGGCGAGTTCCGCGGCGAGGTCGGCGACCGCGGCGGGGTCGGCGCTGAAGCCGTCGGCGATGTCGACGCTGACCAGGACGTCCAGCCGGGCCAGGCGGCGGGCCAGGGCGACGGTGATGTCCCGCGTCGAAGGCGCGCCGTCGGGCTCACCGGCCGCGGCGGACACGCCGAGACTGGTCGTGCCGAGGGCGCGGAACCCCTGCTCGGCAAGGAAGGCGCCGACGCCGAACTCCCACGCGTTCGGCAGCAGCAGCGGGGTGCCGGGGAGGTGGAGGGCACGGAATTCGTCCATGGCTTCGAACCTAGGCGCGCGAAGCTTCGGCGGGCACCGAACGGTCACGGCCACAGCAACGGCACGGCGTGCCACACCGCCCAGCCGATGAGGGCGAACCACGCGGCGATCCACCCGAACGCGGGGATTCCGGTGTACCGGGCGAGCAGGGCGGCATCGTCCCGCTGACCGCGGAACCCGCCGTGGAACCGGTTGAGGACGAGCGCGCGGAGTCCGCCGATCTCACTGGTCAGCAGCAGCCAGGCTTCGGCGTACGCGACGCCGTTCCGCAACCAGTCCGGTGCCCACCGCACGGCCGAGTACGCGATCGCCCCGGTGACGACGACCGACGCCAACGTGAGCAGGTCCCGGGCGAACAGCGCGATGAACAGCATCGCCGCCACAGTCAGGGTGAGCACGGCGGGAACGAGCCCGCGGTGCAGCAGCGCCGCAGCGCCCAGACCGGCCAGCGGCGGCATCGCGTAACCGGCGGCGACGGTCAGGATGCTCGCGAGCGGCGGCGACGGGTTCCTCGGCTGCGTGTAGCCGGACTCCGAGCCGGTGACCGCGATGCGGGCGACGCCGCCGCCGGTCAGAAGGCTCACCAGCGCGTGGCCGCCTTCGTGGACCAGAGTGCCCAGGACGTTGGTCCCGGTCAGCAGGCTCCGGGTGCCGGTGGCCGGCACGGCGAACGAGGGCGTCGCCACCGCGGCCGCCACCAACGCGGTGACGCCGACGAGTTCCCACCCCGGCGCGGGCACGGTCTCGTTGAGCACGGCGAACACGCCGACGAGTGTCTCGCCCCGGGAGGCGTCCCAGGCCCACGCGACAACCAGTTGTCCAGGAGCTGTCCACCGGTGCCCTGCGGAGCTACGCCGACGCGGGGGTGTGCTCCGCGTCGTAGGCGTCCCGGGACTCCTGGACCGCCGTCATGTGCCGCCGGGCCCACTGGTCCAGCATCTCCAGCGGCTCGGACAGGTTGCGGCCCAGCGTCGTCAGCTCGTACTCCACCTTCGGCGGGATCACCGCGTACGCCGTGCGGGTCAGGATGCCGTCGCGGACCAGGCTGCGCAGCGTCTGGGTCAGGACCTTCTGGGAGATCCCGTCCACCCGGTGCCCGATCGCGGTGAACCGCAGCGGGCCGTCCTTCAGGGCGCCGACGATCAGCACCGTCCACTGGTCGCCGATGCGGTCGAGCAGCTGGCGGGTCGGGCAGTTGCGGTCGTACGGGTTCGACAGCACGGCACCTCTCCTCACTTTCCCGGAGAGAGTAACACGCCGTTCAGGCGGTAGCGGCCATCAAGGTCGTGAACAGCAGTCGCAGGTGCCGGCGGCCGCGTTCCCAGCGGGCCTCCAGCTCCTCCTGGTCCCGGGTCGCCCAGCTCGCGATGAGGATGCCGCGCACGACGTCCATCGCCGTGTACACCGCGTGCAGGAACTCGTGGTGCGCCGCGTGGTCCGGCAGCAGCGCCTTGCCGAACTCGACCAGGCTGGACGTCGCGATCGGCTCGACCACCGCCATCTGCCGCCGCAGCTCGGCGTCCGTGCGGGAGGCGACCCACAGCTCGACCGTCGCCGAGAACACCGGCCCCTGGTGCATCTCCCACATCAGCTGCAGCGCGTCGCCGACCGGGTCGCTGGACGCGCGGAGGCGGTCGAGCTCGGCCATCGCGACCTCGGTGCGCTTCTCCGCCAGGTGCCGGATCGCCGACGTCACCAGGTCGGCCTTGGTCCGGAAGTGGTGCACCTGCGCGCCGCGCGTGACGCCGGCGCGGTCGGCCACCCGCGTGGTCGTCGTGCCCGCGTAGCCGTACTCGACGAGGCAGTCGATCGTCGCGTCGAGCAGCCGGACGCGCATCGCCGCGCTGCGTTCCTCCTGGGTGCGGCCGGTCGATCCCCGTCGTGGCGCTGACATGCGCCCACTTTATGGGGCCGCGCGCACCCCGGCCGCGTCGACCAGCCCGGCGACCACCCGCCCGATGAAACGGCCGAGGAACCAGCGGTAGAACCAGCCCGTGCCGGGGATCTTCGCGGTGAACGTCGAGTGCCAGTGGATCTCCGTGCCGCCGTCCACCGGCGAGAGGTCGACGTAGGCGACGTAGTCCCGCAGCGGCAGGCCGTGGTCCAGCGCGTAGCCGAACCGGCGGCCGGGTTCGAGCGCGACGATCTCCTCGTACGAGCGGAGGCCGCCGGTCCGGAACAGCCGGATGGCGCCAAGTCCTTCGGGTTCGCCCGCACCCTCGCGGACCAGCTCGAACGACCCCAGCGGCGACCAGCGCGGCCAGCTCGCGCCGTCCCGCAGCAACGCGTACACGGTGTCGGCGTCCGCCGCCGTCACCCCGCGGACCGAGATTCTCTGTACCATTTGGTACGTGTACCATTTGGTACATGATCGACGCAAGCCCGCGCGCGAAGCTCCTCGATGCGGCGATCGACCACATCGCCCACCACGGCGGCGCGGGCCGGAGCCTGCGCGCGCTGGCCGCGGACCTCGGCACCAGCCACCGCATGCTGATCTACCACTTCGGCTCGAAGGAAGGCCTGCTCACGGCGGTGGCGCGGGAGGTCGAGGCCAGGCAGCGGGCGGCGCTGGCCGATCTCGACCCGGCGGAGTTCTGGCGCCGGCTCACCGCGGACGACCTGCGCGCCAACGAAAAGCTCTTCTTCCAGCTCTACGGCCAGGCCCTCGGCGGCACCCCGGGCACCACCGAGTTCCTCGACGGCGTCATCCACGACTGGCTCGGCCCGGTCGAGGCGCTGCTGAAGGAGCGGGGCGTTCCCGAAGCCGACCGGCCCGCCCACGCCCGGCTCGGCCTGGCCGTCACGCGCGGGCTGCTGCTCGACCTCGTCACGACCGGCGACCGCGACGCCGTGAACGCCGCGATGGAGCAGTTCCTGGCGATGTACGAACCGCACGGCCTTACAAAGCCCGAACACTAGGCGGACGCCCTCCGTACACCGCCCGGCCAGAGTTCTCCTCGTAAGCACGACACGAGGGAGACACGATGCGAGGAACCACCTGGACTCGGCTGGCGCTGGCGGGCTGCGGGAGCGCCGCCTGCCTGCTGGTGGCGGCGCCGCTGGCCTCGGCCCAGACGACGTCGCCGGCGCCGGTCGCGCCGATCACGCTCAGCCCCGAGGAGTCGCAGCAGGTCTGCGGCGACTGGGTGCCGAAGCTGCAGAAGCGGGCCGACAACCTGCAGAAGCGGATCAACGGCGGCCCCGAGGTGGCCGGCTCGGTCGCCAACCTCAAGGCCCGGGCCCAGGACCAGCGCACCGCCGGGCACGAGGACCGCGCCAAGAAACTCGACGACCGCGCCACCAAGCGTCAAGGCAAGGTCGGCGAGCTGAACACGGCGAAGCAGAAGCTGGACGCCTTCGCGGCGGCACACTGCAAGCCGGCCAAGTGAGGGGCGCGAGGGTCGCGGCGGCGGTCGGGGCCGCCGCGCTCATCGCGCTCGGCTGCTCGGGCTGCCGCGACAACCTGATGGGCTCGCCGGACTCCGGGAGCCCGGCGGCCCCGGCGTCGTCCGAGCTGAGCGGGATCGAGTCGACGCTGAACGGCGTCGAATCCGACATGAACAGCGATGGCTCGCCCTGACCGGCTAGCGTTTCCCCTCTGACGACGGCGGAGACGGGAGCAGGCATGGGGTCACCGGGACGCGGCCTCGTCCTCGTCGTCGAGGACGAGGCCGCGATCGCCGAGCTGGCGGCGCTCTACCTCAAGCGTGACGGCTTCGGCGTGCACGTCGAGGCCGACGGCGGCCGGGCGCTGGACGCCGTCCGCCGGCTCAAGCCGGTGGCGATCGTGCTCGACATCGGACTGTCCGGAATGGACGGTATCGAGATCTGCAAGGCGCTGCGCGCGGCCGGGGACTGGACGCCGGTGCTGTTCGTCACCGCCCGCGACGACGAGCTGGATCGGTTGCTGGGCCTGGAAATCGGCGCCGACGACTACCTGACCAAGCCGTTCAGCCCGCGCGAGCTGGCCGCCCGCGTCCGGACGGTGCTGCGCCGCGCGTCCGGCGCGGCCGCGGCCCCCTCGGCATTGACCGTCGGTGGCGCGCGGGTCGACCTCACCAGCCGCCGGGCCTGGGCGGGCGAGACGGAGATCTCCCTGACGTCCACCGAATTCGACCTCCTCACGCACCTGCTCCGGCACCCGGGGCAGGTGCTTTCGCGCGACCAGCTGCTGAGCGCCGTCTGGGGCTACGCCGCGGCGGCGGGCACGCGCACGGTGGACGTCCACGTGGCGCAGCTGCGGGCGAAACTGGGGGCGTCGAGTCCGATCCGGACGGTGCGCGGCATCGGCTACGCGGCGGACCCGGCATGAGGTACCGCGGCACCCTGGCCGGGCGGATCACGCTGGTGTGCCTGGCCGTCGCGGGCGTGGCGGTGATCGTCGCCGGGCTCGTCGCGGCCCGGCTGATCCGGACCACGGCGGACAACGTGCTGCAGTCGTCGCTGGCCGCGCAGGCCGACGTCGTCGCTTCGCAGCTCGACGACACCGGCATCGGGAACCGGCTCGGCGTGGGCAAGGTGGCCGACGTCGTGCGCGGGCAGGGCATCTCCGTGGTGGTCCGGCGCGCGGGCGGCCCGGCCGCCGGGGACGCGGTCGCCGTCCAGGCCGCGGGCAAGCTCGGGCTCGGCGCGAACCACTCCGGGCGCGTCACGGCCGGCGGCGCGCAGTACCTCGTCGAGACGCGGGTGGTGGGCACGCGCGGGGCGGCGTTCGCGCTGGTGCAGCCGGCCCGCAGCGCCGAAGCGACGCAGCGCGCGCTGGTGCGCAACATCGCCCTGGCGCTGGGCATCGGACTGCTGGTGGCGGCTCTCGCGGGCTGGGTTTCGGGCCGGCTGCTGGGCCGTCCCCTGCGGCGGGCCGCTCTTGCCGCGGGATCGCTGCGGGCGGGAAGACGGGACGTCCGGGTGCCGGTGCAGGGGCCGCGTGAGGTGGCGGAGGTGGCCGGGTCGCTGAACGCGCTGGCCGACGCGCTGGCGGTCAGTGAGGCGCGGCAGCGGGACTTCCTGCTGTCGGTGTCGCACGAGCTGCGGACGCCACTGACCGCCGTCACGGGGTTCGCCGAGGCGATCGCGGACGGCGTCGCTTCCGGGGACGACGCGGTCCGGGCCGGGCAGACCATCCAGCGGGAGGCTTCCCGGCTGGAGCGGCTGGTCTCCGACCTGCTGGAGCTGGCGCGGCTGGGGGCCGACGAGTTCCGGCTGGACGTCGCGTCGCTGGATCTGGGTGCCCTGCTGCGCGACTGCGCCGAGGTCTGGCAGCTGCGGTGCGCACGAGAGGACGTGCGGCTGTCCGTTTCGGCGCCGTCGGCTCCGGTCCCCGTCCTGGCGGACGCGCGGCGGCTGCGTCAAGTGGTCGACGGGCTGGCCGAGAACGCGCTGCGGGTGACGCCGGGCGGGGCGCCGATGGTGTTTTCGCTGTCGGTGTCCAGGGCCGGTGCTTTGTTATCGGTGCGGGACGGCGGTCCCGGCCTGGCCCCGGAGGACTACCCGGTGGCGTTCGAGCGCGGGGTGCTGAACGCGCGCTACCGCGACCGGCGGCCGGTCGGGTCGGGCATCGGGCTGGCCCTGGTCCACGGCCTGGTCACCCGCATGGGCGGGACGTTGACGGCGGGCCCGGCCCCGGAGAGCGGCGCAGCCTTCACGATCACCCTCCCCCTGGCCGCGTCGGACGCCACGGTCCCCCTCCCCCTGGGCTGAGCCCCCGTGTCGACCCTCCAATCACGCGAGTCGACCCTCCAATCACGCGAGCCGACCCTCCAGGTACGCGAACCGACCGTCTGGGTACGCGAACCGACCGTTGCGGTGCGCGTCGGTCACGCCGGCGGGGCCAACTGGGCCGCGCGGTGCGTCACGTCCATCAGGGCCCAGTGCTCGACGACCCGGCCGTCGCGGACGCGGATCATGTCCATGCTGGTCACGGCGTAGCTGCGGCCGGTCGAGAGCTGCGTTCCGGTGCTCGTGTAGCGGTTGACCGAAAAATCGCCGTCGGCGACGTTCTGCTCGACCCGCACGCCCACGTCGCGGAAGTCCGCGAAGAACTCGCCGCCGAGCATGGCCTCCCACTTCGCGCGCCAGGCGTCAATGCCGTGGTGGTCGCCGCCCGCGCCGCCGCGGTGGTCGACCACCTGCGGGTCGATGTAGCGCAGGCCTTCGGCGACGCTCTCCGCGGTGAACGGCGTCAACGCGATCAGGCGGCGGTGGACTTCGGCGGCGTCCATGCTCACTCCTTAAGTGGGGACTTCCCCGGTTAGTGTTCGGCTACGCTAACCGGGGATGTCCCCACTTGGCAAGGAGCAGCATGACCGCACGGGCCCGCAGGTCGGACGCGCGGGACAACCAGGCAATCGTGCTCGCCGCGGCGAGGGAGGTCTTCGCCGAAGACGGCCCGGACGCGCCGCTCGACCGCATCGCCCGGCGCGCCGGCGTCGGCAACGCGACCCTGTACCGGCACTTCCCGAACCGGCGCGAGCTGGTCGTCGCCGTATACGCCGACGAAGTCGCGGAGCTGCGAAGCCGCGCGGACCTCGACGCCGACAACCCCGGCGAAGCGCTCTTCGCCTGGCTCGGACTGTTCGTCGAGCACGTGCGGACGAAGCGCGCCCTCGCCCTTTCGCTGGCCGATCCCGCGGGCGAGCACGAGAGCCTGTTCGCCGGCTGGCACGCGGCGATGAACACGACCGCCGCCGCCCTGCTCGGCCGCGCGCGAGCCGCCGGCGCGGTGGCCGTCGACGTCACCGAACTGGACCTCCTCCTGCTCGCCACCGGCATCGCGTTGTCCGGTGGCGAGCCCGGCCGGCTGCTCGCCCTGGTCCGCCGCGGCGCGTCCACCCTCTGAGCACGTACCTGGAGAGTCGGCTCGCGTGCCTGGAGGGTCGGCTTGCGTGCCTGGAGGGTCGACTCGCGTCATTGAAGGGACGACACGCGGGCCTGGGTGGACGACACAAAGTGGGCCGTAGGGTCGAGCCATGGAGATGCTGCACCTGCGCTACTTCGTCGCGGTCGCCGAGGAACTGAACTTCTCCGCCGCCGCGCGGAAGCTGCACATGGCCGCGTCGCCGCTGTCCCAGCGGATCAAGGACCTCGAGCACGAACTGGGGCAGCAGCTGTTCGACCGCAGCACCCACCACGTCACGCTCACCGCCGCCGGGACCGCGCTGCTGCCGCTCGCCCGGGACGTCCTCGAGCAGGTGAGCGCCATCCCCTGGCGGCTCAAGGAGGCGACCGAGCCGCAGCGCAGCACCGTCTTCCTCGGCATGCCCGCCGGCGTTCACCCCGACCTGCGGGAACGCGTCAACGCCCTCGCCGGGCGCGTCCGCGAAAAGTACGAGCTCAAGCGCTGGCCCGGCACCACCGCCGACCTCGTCCAGGGCGTGCACGAGGGCAAGCTGGCCCTCACGCTGGCCCGGCTGCCGGTGACCGACCCGGCGCTGGAGCAGGTGCCGGTGATGTCGGAACGGCTCGGCGCGGTCGTCCCGGCCGACCTGTTCGCCGGGCGCGACTCGGTGAGCCTGGCCGAGCTGACCGAATTCCCGTACGTGGCCTCACCTGGGGAGATCACGCCGGCGTACTTCGACCAGCTCGACCACCAATTGAACGAACTGGGCATCAAGAAACGCATCCGGCTGACCAACACCGGTTACGGCGGGACGTCGGAAATCATTTCCAGCGGCGAGGCATTTTCCATTTCCATGCTGGACGAAAAGAGCCCGATGCACGGCTACCGGCTCGACAACGTCATCGTCCTACCCTTCACCGATTTCCGCCCCCAACTGGATACCGGCCTGCTCTGGCGCCGCGATCGCACCGACGGCGACCTGCGCGAACTGGTCGAAGCCGCGAAAGACGTCTTCAACGACGCGATCACCACTTAGAGGAATGGTATGACCGCCGCGGTCACACCATTGTGCGCATCATGATCATTCCCTTTCGCGTCGCACGCGCCTACGTTCGTAAGTAGAGCGAAACAGCAAGGCGCGAAAGGACGAATGATGACGGACATCAGCACCGCGGCCGGCCCGCTGGACGGCGTGCGCGTGATCGACCTCTCGACCGTGGTCATGGGCCCGTACGCGGCGCAGATCCTCGGCGACCTCGGCGCCGACGTGATCAAGATCGAGTCTCCCGCGGACACCGTCCGGGTGGGCCAGTACCGCACCACGCCGGGCATGACCCCGCTGAACCTCAACGTGAACCGCAACAAGCGCAGCGTGGCCCTCAACCTCAAGGACGAGACCGAGCGCGAGCAGGCGCTGAAGCTGATCGACACGGCCGACGTGCTGATCACCAACATGCGCCCCGGCGCCCTGAGCCGGCTCGGCCTGAACTACGCCGACGTCGCCGAGCGCAACCCCCGGCTGGTCTACGCCCACGCGCAAGGCTTCCGCGGCGACTCCGACCGCGCCGGCAACGCCGCCTACGACGAGACCGTGCAGGCCTCTTCCGGCCTGGTCGACGTGGCCAACCGCGCGCTGGGCGAGCCGGTCTACCTGCCGACGATCATCGGCGACAAGGTGTCGTCGCTGACCATCGCCTACAGCGTGCTCGCCGCGCTGGTCCACCGCGACAAGACCGGCCAGGGCCAGCAGATCGAGATCCCGATGACCGACACGCTGCTCACGTTCACCCTGGTCGAACACCTCGCCGGGCACACCTACGAGCCGGCCGAGGGCCCCACCGGGTTCGCGCTGTCGATGACGAAGGGCCACGCCGCGGTCCGCACCAAGGACGGCCTCGCCTGCGTGATCCCGTACAACCCGAAGAACTTCCGTGACTTCTTCGCCGCGGCCGAGCGCCCCGACCTCGCCGAGGACCCGCGCGTGAACGGCGAAGCCATCGACCGCGTCGACAACGAGTGGCTGACCGAGCAGATCGCGGCGTGCGCCCCGGCGCTGACCACCGACGAGTGGGCCGAGGTCTGCGCGAAGCACAGCATCCCGATGGCGCCGGTGCTGGAACTGGACCGGGCGCACGAGGACTCCTACGTCCGCGACGGCCACCTGCTGGACACCGTCGAGCACCCGAGCGAGGGCGCCATCCGCACGGTCGGCATCCCGGTGAAGTTCTCCGCGACGCCCGGCTCGATCCGCCGCCTGGCCCCGCTGGCCGGCCAGGACACCGCCGAAGTCCTCGCGGAACTGAACTGAAAGAAGCAAGACGATGGACGTACGTACCGAGCGCATCGGCAGCACCCTGCTGATCACGATCGACCGGCCGCAAGCCCGCAACGCGGTCAACGCCGCCGTCGCGACCCAGCTGGCCGCCGCCCTGGACGAGCTGGAGAACGACCCCACGCTCCGGGCGGGCGTCCTGACCGGCGCCGAGAACACCTTCAGCGCCGGCATGGACCTCAAGGCCGCGCTCAAGGGTGAATCCCCGGAAATCCCGGGACGTGGGTTCGGCGGCCTGACCGAAGCCGAGCTGTCCAAGCCGCTGATCGCCGCCGTCGAAGGGTTCGCCATGGGCGGCGGGTTCGAACTCGCCCTCGGCTGCGACCTCATCGTCGCCGGTGAAGACGCCAAGTTCGGCCTGCCCGAGGTCAAGCGCGGCCTGATCGCCGCGGGCGGCGGCGTGCTCCGGCTGCCGAAGCGGATCCCGCACCACCTGGCGATGGAGTTCCTGCTGACCGGAGAGCCCGTCACCGGCCGTCGCGCCGGCGAGCTGGGCCTGGTCAACCGCGTGACGCCGAACGGCGACGCCGCCGCCGTGGCCCTCCAGCTGGCCGAGAAGCTGGCGGAGAACGCGCCGCTCGCGCTGGCCGCCGTGAAGAAGATCGTGCGCGGCTCGGAAGCCGAAGCGTTCGCGCTGCAGCGCGACGAGACCAAGAAACTGATGCAGTCCGCCGACGTCCGCGAGGGCATGACCGCCTTCGCCGAGCGCCGCGCTCCGAAATGGACCGGTGAGTGACATGAAGATCGACGAAGTCCGCAGGCACGTGACGACTCCCCTCACCGCCCCGGCGTTCGCGCCCGTGGTCCCGAGGTTCACCGACCGCGAATACCTGAACATCGTCTACCGCACCGACGCCGACGCCCTGCGCGCCGTCGTGCCGGAGCCGCTCCAGGTCGAAGAACCGTTGGTGCGCTTCGAGGTCATGAAGATGGGCGACGTCTCCGGCTACGGACCGTACACCGAGTCCGGCCAAGCGATCGAGGTCAGCTTCGACGGCGAGCGCGGCGAGTACCTGCACGCGATGTACCTCGACAACTTCCCGGCCACGGCGTCCGGGCGCGAGGTCAGCGCGTACCCGAAGACCGTCGGCAGCCCGAACCTCTACGTCGACAACGGCGTTCTGGTGGGCACGCTCGACTACGGGACGCTGCGGGTGGCGACCGCGACCATGGGCTACAAGCACCACGAGCTGGACGTCCGCGAGGCCGAGAAGGAGATCACCGTCCCGACGTTCATGCTCAAGACGGTCCCCGGCTACGACGGCGCCCCGCGCGTGCAGGAGCTGGTCCGCACCGAGATCACCGACGTCGTGGTCAAGGAGGCCTACACCGGCCCCGCGCGGCTGCAGCTGTTCCAGCACGTCCTCGCCCCGCTGGCCGACCTGCCGGTGCTCGAGGTCGTCTCCGCGAGCCACATCCGCACCGACCTGACGCTCGCCCCGGTCAAGCCGGTCTTCGACTACCTGAAGGGAGCCCAGTCATGAAGTTCACCACCGCAGCGGTGATCGGCGCGGGCACCATCGGCCTGTCCTGGACGGCGCTGTTCGCCCACCACGGCCTCACCGTCCGGGTCACCGACCCGCGCCCGGACCTCGCCGAAGCCATCGCCGACGCCCTCAAGACGTTCGCCCCGCACCTCGGCACCACGGCCGAGGACCTGGCGAGCCGGGTGCAGGTCGCCGCTGACGTCACCGAAGCCGTGCGCGACGCGGATGTCGTGCAGGAGAACGGACCCGAGAACGTCGAGTTCAAAAAGGACCTGTTCGCCACCCTGGAGCAGGAGGCCCCGAAGCACGCGCTGCTGCTCAGCTCTTCGAGCGCCATCCCCTCGACGGCGTTCACCGGCGAGATCGACGGCAGCCGGGTCCTCATCGGACACCCGTTCAACCCGCCGCACCTGATCCCCCTGGTCGAGGTCGTCCCCGGCGAGCGCACCAGCGAGGAGTCGGTGGAAAAGGCCGTCGAGTTCTACACCTCCCTCGGCCGCACACCGGTCGTGGAGCGCAAGGAGATCCCCGGGTTCGTCGGCAACCGGCTGCAGAACGCGCTGAGCCGTGAGGCGATCTACCTCGTCGAACAAGGTGTCGTGACTCCGTCCGAATTGGACGCGGTGATCACGAATTCGCTCGGCATCCGCTGGGCGACCGTCGGGCCGTTCCTCGGCTCGCACCTCGGTGGCGGCCCCGGCGGCTACCGGCACATGGCCGAGCACATCGGCAAGTCCATGAAGAAGATGTGGGCCGGGCTGGGAAACCCCAGCCAGAGCCCGGAAGAGCAGGAACGGCTCATCGAGGCCGTCGAACAGGCTTACGGCTCCTCCACGTACTCGGAACTCGCCGAGACCCGCGACCGCAAGCAGCTCGCCGTTCTGCACGCAGTGGAGGAGAACTGACATGGAACCGCTCAAGGACAAGCTCACCGCCGACTTCTACGACTTCGAAGCGCTGCTGCCGGACGACGAGCGCAAGCTGCTCGTCAAGGCGCGCGAGTTCATGCAGAACGACGTCAAGCCGCTGGTGAACGAAAACTGGGAAGCCGGGACCTTCCCGCACGAACTGATCGGGATGTTCCGCGAGTCCGGCCTCGCGGGTCTGCCCTACGAGGGCTACGGCGAGCACCAGCCGGCGGTCAGCCACCTGCTCACCGGCATGATGGCGATGGAGATGAGCCGCACCGACGCGTCGGTGGCGACGTTCTTCGGTGTCCACAACGGACTCGCGATGTACTCCATCCACAGTGGTGGCAGCCAGGAGCAGCGCGACCGCTGGCTCCCGGAGATGGCCGCGATGAACAAGATCGGCGCGTTCGCGATGACCGAGCCGCTCGGCGGGTCCGACGTCGCCGGCGGCATGCGCACGACGGCCAAGCGAGATGGGGACAGCTGGATCCTCGACGGCGCCAAGAAGTGGATCGGCAACGCGACCTTCGCCGACTACGTCGTGGTGTGGGCCCGGGACGTCGACGACAACCACGTCAAGGGCTTCGTCGTCGAGAAGGGCACGCCGGGGTTCGTGCCGGAGAAGATCCAGGGCAAGACCGCGTTCCGGATCGTCGAGAACGCCGAGATCACGCTGACCGGCGTCCGCGTGCCGGAGGCGAACCGCCTGCAGGGCATCAACGGCTTCCGGGACGTCGCGGAGATCCTGCGCGCCACCCGCGGCGGCGTCGCGTGGCAGGCGCTCGGCGTGATGATCGGCGCCTACGAAGCCGCGCTCGCCTACTCGCAGGAGCGCAAGCAGTTCGGGCGGCCGATCGCGCGGTTCCAGCTGGTGCAGGACCTGCTCGTGAAGAGCCTCGGCAACATCACCGCGTCGTGGGGCATGCTCGTGCAGCTCGCCCGGCTGCAGGACGCGGGGATCTTCAAGGACGAGCACTCGTCGCTGGCGAAGGCGTTCGTCACCTCGCGGATGCGGGAGGTCGTCGCCTGGAGCCGGGAGATCTTCGGTGGCAACGGGATCGTGCTCGGCTACGACGTCGCGCGGTTCTTCGCCGACGCCGAAGCGATCTACTCGTTCGAAGGCACGCGCGAGATGAACACCCTGATCGTCGGGAAGGCGATCACGGGACAAAGCGCGTTCGTGTAAGAAGTCAGTTCACGCAGCCGGCGGCCGTACTGGTCGCCGGCTGCTTCGTGTTCGAAGACGGGGTGCCGGTGGTGGTCGCGGCGACCGGCTTGACGCCGCCGGCGGTGTCGTCGCCCGAGGCCTGGACCGCGGGCGTGCTGATCGCCGTGCGCACGAACTGCTGGACCTGCGCCGGGTCGACCTTCACCGCGTCGCCGTCGGACGGCGTGGCCAGCGACAGGCTCTGCACCGGGATCGTGGCGAACGCGATCGCCCCCGAGCTCATCCCCCGCAGCTGCTGCGCGAAGCTCAGCACGTCCCAGCCCTGGTCCAGCACCACGGACCCCTGCACCGCGTCGACCAGCGCGGACAGCTTCGACACGCTGGTGAACGTGCCCGCGCTCAGTACTTTTTCGGCCATCCCGGACAGGAACGCCTGCTGCCGCGCGATCCGGTCGAGGTCGCTGGTCAGGCCGTGGCGCTGCCGGACGAACGCGAGTGCCTGCGCCCCGGACAGCGTCTGCGTCCCGGCCGGGAAGTCCGCGCCGGAGTACTTGTCGTGCACCGGCGCGTTGAGGCAGACCTCGACGCCGCCGACGGCCTGCGACAGCGCGTCGAAACCGGCGAGGTTGATGGCCGCGTAGTGGTTGATCGTCAGTCCGGTGAACTTCTCGATCGTCTGGATCGCGGTCTTCGCGCCGGCCTCGTTCGCCGCCACCTCCAGCTGCGCGCCGGAGAGGCCTTGGGCCCGCAGCCCGGACATCGAGGCGTTCTTGCCGCGGCTGTAGGCGGAGTTGATCTTGTGCTTGCCGTAGCCGCCCGCGATGTCCACATAGGAATCGCGTGGGATCGAGATCGCCGTCGCCGCGGCGCCGCCCGCCGGGATGTGGACCACGATCATCGTATCGGTGGTGTCGCCGCCGTCGTCGCCGCTGCCGGCGTGGAGGGCGTCGAGCACGTTCTGCGGCAACGGGTTGCCGTACGTGTCGGTGCGCGCGTCGATCCCGGCGAGCAGGACGTTCTGCGCGACCTTGAGCGGTTCGCCGGGGATGGTGTCTTCGTCCTCGACCTGACCCGACGGCGAAATGACGTTGGCGGTCACGAGACCGTGGTCCAGTTTGCTCAGCTGCGACCAGGCGTACCCGGTGGCGCCGAGCACGAGCGCCGACACGACGCCCAGCGCGACCCGCACGCCGATGCGACGCCCCCGGGACGACAGCAGCACGACACTTCCCCTTGCTTCCCTGTGGTGAACCTCCGACCCCGCCTTCGAGGATCACCGGGTTAGCTGGGAATCAGCTGAGAAAGTTGTCGAAATGCTGTGACGCTGCCCGATCGGCCGAGCTGAATCGAGCCGATCGGCCGATTTCGCGACGGAAAGTACCGGCACGCACACGAAAACGTGCTGTGGCCGTGGCCACAGCTAGCGCGGTAGCCGGCGCCAGATCGCGCGCGGCAGCAAGCGCATCCCGAAGAAGACCGGACGGAGTACGCCGGGCACCCAGACGACCCCGCGGCGCTTGCGCAGTGCGGCGACAGTCGCGTCGGCCACCTGGTCCGGGGTGCTCGAGAACGGCGCCGGGCTCATGCCTTCGGTCATCCGCCCGATCACGAACCCGGGGCGGACGAGCAGGAGGTGGACGCCGGAGCCTTGCAGCGCGTCGGCGAGGCCGCTCGCGAAGCCGTCGAGGCCGGCCTTCGCCGAGCCGTAGACGTAGTTGGCGCGCCGCACACGGACCCCCGCGACGGACGAGAACACGACGAGGCTGCCGTGGCCTTGGGCGCGCAGCAGATTCGCGGCGTGGGTCAGGAGACCGACCTGGGCGACGTAGTCGGTGTGGACGATCGCGGCGGCGTGGGCGGCGTCTTCTTCGGCGCGAGCCTGGTCGCCGAGGATGCCGAAGGCGAGCACGACGACTTCCAGTGGCCCGTGCCCGGTGGCGACCTTCTCGAGGAAGGAGCCGTGGGCGGCGAGGTCGTCGGCGTCGAACTCGGTTGTCTCGACGGTCTCGGCGCCGGCTTCGCGCAGGGTCGCCGAGGCGGCGGTCAGGTCCGCGCCCGGGCGAGCGGCCAGGACGAACCGCCGGTGGTCGCCGGCCAGGCGTTGCGCCACGGCCAGTCCGATCTCGCTGCGTCCGCCCAGCACCAGCACCGTTCCGCTCACGGAGGCAGTCTCCCAGCTGGAGGTGACCGAGGTGCGGGCGCCTGCCGCTCCCGTCCGGCGAACGTCGCGAATGACTCATTCGGGACCTCCGGAGCCGCGAATGAGTCATTCGCGACGTCCGGGGTGGCCGCCGCGGAACCTGACCCTCGCCGCTCGCGTGCGCTAGCGTGCCCGGGTGGGTCACGCTCCGGATTTCGAGACGGTCGTCGCGCGGCACCGGCGGGAGATCCAGGTGCACTGCTACCGGATGCTCGGCTCGCTGAGCGATGCCGAAGACCTCGCCCAGGAGACCTTCCTGCGCGCCTGGAAGGCCCGCGACCGGTTCGAAGGCCGGGCGAGCGTGCGGACCTGGCTGTACCGGATCGCGACCAACGCCTGCCTCGACGTTCTCGCTCGGCGGCCGCGGCGGGTGCTGCCCGATCAGCTCGGGCCCGCCGGGGAGCCCGACGGCCCCATCGCCGCCGTCGATCTGCCGTGGCTGGAGCCCTGCCCGGACCGGTTGCTGGACGAGGCGGGGCCGGACGCCGCCGTCGTCGAGCGGGAGACCATCGAGCTCGCCTACCTCGCCGCCGTCCAGTACCTGCCGCCGCGGCAGCGGGCGACGCTCGTCCTGCGGGACGTCCTCGGCTGGTCGGCCAAGGAGACCGCGGACCTGCTGGAGACGAGCGTCGCGGCGGCGAACAGCGCGCTGCAACGGGCCCGGGCGACCCTGCGTGAACGGCTGCCCGCGCGCCGTGCCGAGTGGACGGCCGGGGATCCGACGGCCGAGGAAACCGCGCTGCTCAAGCGGTTCATCGCGGCTTACGAACAGGGCGACCCGCAGGCGGTCGCCCGGCTGCTGCACGAAGAGGCCCGCGCGGTCATGCCGCCGTACGAGCTGTGGTTCGCCAGTGCGGCGTCGATCGTCCGGGCGTTGTCGCTTTCGCTCGACCCCGCGTCACCACACTGCGTCGGCCGGTTCCGGATGCGGGCGACGCGGGCCAACCGCCAGCCCGCGGTCGCGACCTGGCTCCGGCGCCCGGGCGAGGACGAGTACCGCTGGTTCGGGGTGTCCCTGCTGACGGTCGAGCGCGGGCTGGTCACGGAAATGGCCGCCTTCGAGTCCGTCCCGGCGGCGGCGTGGGGACTGCCGGAAACCTGGCACGACGAGTACGCACGATGACCGAGGGTGGCCCCGGCCGGCACCGCGCACCGATGACCGGTGCACGCATTCGGTAGTGCGTCGCTCACCCGCCAAGGACGTGAAAAAAGCCCGGGCGGGTGATTCACGGGGAATCACCCGCCCGGGCGCACACCAGCCGGAAAGAAATTCTTCCGATTTCGGTGTTCGGCTTCCTGGCCGCCGGGAAGAGGTCACCGGGCAGCGGGTCAAGCAGCTCGGTGCCGCTGCGGCGCGGTACGCACCAGCCGGCGTCGGTCCTCGGCGGTGGTCCCGCCGAAAACACCGTGGTCCAGGCCGTTGTCGAGCGCGTAGCCGAGGCATTCGGCGCGCACCGGGCAGCGCGCGCACACGGCCTTGGCCTGCGCCGTCTGCCGGGCGCCGGGGCCTGTCGCGGAGATCGGGAAGAACAGTTCCGGGTCCTCGTCCTTGCAGGCCGCGAGTTCCGCCCAGCCCGTCATCGTGGCTTCCATTTTCTTCGTTCACCTCCCTCTGCTTCTACTGTTTCCCATTGTCGTGACGCGTCAACCGACTTCACCGCGGCGGACGCGCGAGCGTATCCGCGTCGGTCAAGGGGGTTTTGGCTTCGGTCCCCGGCTCACCCTCCGGGCAACCAAGACTGCAACACCTGAGAGTACGCCTTTCTTCCCGGGATCTCGATGTCGATCACGTCACCCGATCGGCGAGATCGCGCTCCAGCGTGACCCGCACGAGAGCCGCCGCGAGGGCGGCCAGCTCGTCCGGGTCGACGAGCTTCGCAAGCCGCCCCGGCTGCTTCGGCAGGCCGAGCTTTTCGGCCCCCTGCAAGGCTTTCCGGTCCAGGTGCGGACGAAACTCCGGCCAGACCAGTTGCACTTCGCGGGCGAAGATCTCCGCCCCGACGGGCCCGAGTCTCGGCACCTTCCTCAGGAGCCCGGCCAGTGTCCGGAATTCGCCGTTCGCGGCCTCGCGCACGCGTCTCAGATCGCCGCTGTACTCGTCGAGGAGGTACTGCGCTCCTTCGCCGAGCGCGGTCGCCGTCTGTTCGTCGTAGCGCTTGTAGTGCGCGCGGCCGAGCGCGTCCACCCGCTCCTGCCACGTCGCACCGGCCATCGCCCGGGCCGTGCCCATCCCCGCGGCCCGCAGCTCCCGGGCCGCGTCGACGGCGATGCCCGCCTTGATCCGGGTCGAGAGCAGCACCGACAGCACCAGCAGCCGGTACAGCGGCGCGGGCTGATCGGCCAGCTTGATCCCGGCCTCGGCGGCGTAGGTCGGTCCGGCCTCCGCCAGCAGGCGCCGGACCTTGTCTCGCTGGGTCATCGGGATCGGGTACCCGACATGCCCGCACCCATTCGTCACCGGTCGTCACCGATCCGGCGCAGACCATTACTCCTATCGAGTAGTCTTGATCGAATCGTTACACGTAGCGGTCACCTCAGCGCACCTGTTCCAGTGGAGGCGAGGGGTGGTGAGGGGTCCGTGTGCGCTGGCGACGATTTCGACGCGTTCTTCCGCGCCGACTTCCCCCCGCTCGTGGCGTTCCTGTGCAAGGCCGGGTTCGAGGCCGAGCTGGCCCGCGACATCGCCGCCGAGGCGATGCTGCGCGCGCTGGAGGCGTGGCCGACCCTCGAAGACCCGCGGGCCTGGGTCCGCCGCGTCGCCGGCCGGCTGCTCGACGCGGTGGACGACGCGCGCTCGGACTGGTCGCCGGGCGGCGACCCGCAGGACGACGAGAAGCTGGCCGTCCTGGTCGACCAGCACTCCGGGCTCATCGACCTGCTCGCGTCCCTCCCCGGCCAGCAGCGGATGGTCCTCGCCTGGTCGCTCGACGGCTTCACGCCCACACAGATCGCGACGGCGTTGCGCATCGCCCCCGCGACCGTCCGATCCAACCTCCGCCACGTGCGGGAACGCCTCAGGCGCCACCGGGCCGCACGACCCGGCGACCAGCGGGACAGGGAAGGGTGAGCACCATGCCGGCAACCGAGTACGGGGACCCCGCGATCACCGAGCTGCTGCGGGAGTCCAACTCCGCGCTGCACGACTCGCTGCGCGTCGGCCTCGACGTGGAGGGCACCCTGCTCCGGGTGCGCAGCCGCGCCCTCGTCCGCGAGATAGCCGCGACACAGCCTCCCGAGGCGTTCCCCGCGCACTGGCGCCACCACGACGAGCCGGTCGCCGACGCGATCGCCGGCGACGGCGCCGCGACCGCCCGCCTGCTCGCCACCATCCGGCCGCTGGTGGTGCGCTACTGCCGGGCCCGCGTCGGCCGGCACGAGCGCTCGTTCGCCTCGGCCGACGACGTTGCCCAGGAGGTGTGCGTGGCCGTGCTGACCGCGCTGCCGTCCTACCGCGACCAGGGCCGCCCGTTCCTGGCGTTCGTCTACGGCATCGCCCAGCACAAGGTCGCCGACGCCCACCGCGCGGCGGCCCGCAACCGCTCCGACCCCGTCCCGGAGGTCCCCGACGGCGTGTCCGAAGCGGACGGCCCGGAGCAGCGCGCCCTGCGGTTCGAGCTGAACGAACGGCTGGCGCGGCTGCTGGACGTGTTGCCGGCGAAGCAGCGCGAGATCGTCGTGCTGCGGGTGGTCGTCGGGCTGTCCGCGGAGGAGGCGGCCGCGGCGGTGGGCTCGACGCCCGGGGCGGTCCGCGTCGCCCAGCACCGCGCGCTGGCGCGGCTGCGAAGACTGTTGACGGGGGAAGAGGACTAACGCCGCACGCGGTCCAGCACGAACTCCTCCAACGCCGCCGCCGGCCCTTCCATCGCTTCGCGGGCCAGCAGCATGAACTCGATGTCGCCCGGCTCGGGCAGGCCGTCGAGCTCGATGAGGTCACCCGGCACCAGGCTGCGCGCGTGCAGGGTGACGCCGAGCCCGGCCGCCGCCGCGGCCCGCAGGCCGGTGAGGCTCGACGTCTGGCACGCCGCCCGCCACTCCAGCCCGGCGCGCTCGAGGCACTCGACGGCGAGCTGCCGGGTGATCGACGGCATCGGGTACTGCACGAGCGGCACCGGCTGGCCGGGCTCCAGCACCGTCGCCGCCGAGCCGATCCAGACCAGCGGCTCCCGCCAGAGCAGCCGCCCGTGGTGGGTGCCCGGGCGGCGCTTGCCCAGCACCAGGTCCAGCTGACCGGCGCGCAGCCGCTGCGCGAGGACGTCCGACAGCTCGACGGTCAGCTCGACGTCCACCAGCGGGTGGCTGCGGCGTAGCCGGTGCAGGATCTCCGGCAGCTCGCCGAGCGCGAAGTCCTCCGAGACGCCGAAGCGCACGCGGCCGCGCAGCTCGGCGCCGCGGAAGTGCCGCTCCGCCCGCTCTTCGGTGTCGATGACGGTCTGCGCGAACCCCAGCATCGCCTGACCGCGCGCGGTCAGCTCGACGGTGTGGGTGTCGCGCGCGAAGAGCAACCCGCCCGAATCGCGCTCCAGGCGCCGGACGTGCTGGCTGACCGTGGGCTGGCCGACCCCCAGCCGCCGCGCGGCCGCGGTGAAGCTGCGCGTCTCGGCGACGGCGAGGAACGAACGGCACAGGCGCGGATCCAGCACTCCGGCACTTTATCGCGATTCGCGATGACAGTCAGTCCGGTCATCGGGGTTCACAAGAGCGCGGCGTCGCCGAGAATTGCCGTGGAAGGAGATCCATGTCCCGGTTTCGTCCCGACCCGTTCGTCGTCGCCATCCTCGCCACCGTCGGGGTCGCCACGCTGCTGCCCGCCTCGGGCGTCGCGGCCGACGGTTTCAGCACCGCCACCACGATCGCCGTCGGGCTGCTGTTCTTCCTGTACGGCGCCCGGCTGTCTACCCAGGAGGCGCTGGAGGGGCTGCGGCACTGGCGGCTGCACGCGGTCGTGCTGGCCGCGACGTTCGTCCTGTTCCCGCTGCTCGGCCTGGCGCTGTTCCTGCTGCCGCCGTCGGTGCTGCCCGCCCAGCTCGCCGCCGGGGTGCTGTTCCTGGCCGTGCTGCCCTCGACCGTGCAGTCGTCGATCGCGTTCACCTCGATCGCCCGCGGCAACGTCGCGGCCGCCATCTGCAGCGCGTCGCTGTCCAACCTGGCCGGGATCGTGCTGACGCCGCTGCTGGTGGCGCTGCTGCTGTCGGGGGACGGCGCCGGCGTCGACGGTTCGGCCGTGCTCGGGATCGTGCTGCAGCTGCTCGCGCCGTTCGTCGCGGGCCAGCTCGCGCGGCGCTGGATCGGCGAGTGGATCACGCGGAATTCGGCGCCGCTCAAGCTGTTCGACCGCGGGTCGATCCTGCTGGTCGTCTACACGGCCTTCAGCGCGGGCATGGTCGAAGGCATCTGGCACCGGCTGGACGTCGGCCACCTGCTCGTGCTGGTCGCGGTTTGCTGCGTGCTGCTCGCGGCGGTGCTGGGCGCGACGGGCTGGGGCGCCCGGCTGCTGGGCTTCGCCCGCGCCGACCGGATCACGATCGTGTTCTGCGGGTCCAAGAAGAGCCTGGCGAGCGGGTTGCCGATGGCGACGGTGCTGTTCGGGCACGCACAGGTGGGGCTGATCGTGCTGCCGCTGATGCTGTTCCACCAGATCCAGCTCATCGTGTGCGCGACGCTGGCCCGCCGGTACGCGCTTACGGCTTCACCGGAGCTCGTCCCGGCTTGACCGATGAGTTCTCCGGGCCGCTCCCGTCGGTACGTGGTGACTCCTACGGAAGGCGCCACCATGGCCAAGGTTCTGTACCACATCACGACCTGGATCCACCGGTGAATGTGCTGGCCGGTGGTATGTCGTAGACGCGCAGATGCCCTCTGACCTGGGATGATTGTTCTTGTCTAGGGAACACCA
>NZ_JBFBBZ010000059.1:0-56640 GCF_040682935.1 Amycolatopsis sp. NPDC051061 | reverse complement strand
TGGTCCTGCTTCCGCCGCCGACGACAACACCAAGCCCGCCTCAGCCATTACAAACGACGCGGCTACCCACTCACCTGAATGCCGTTGCAGTACTAAGCCGCGTTGCTCCGCACGCCGGAACAACTAAGGTTGTGAGCCGACAACCTTCCGTCACCGACTGTCAACCTTTGGCCGTTTTTGGGTGGGGGTCAGGTCCGTCAAGATCGAGTCGTACGCAATGCCACAGAAACGGGTGACGACCATGACCGAGACGCCGACCGCCGTCCACTACCGCGCCTACCTGCTCGCTTACGACCTCGAGAAGGAAGACCTGTACGACCGCACCCGCACGGCGTTCCTGACCCGCGCCGGCGTGCTGACGGAGCTGGCGCTGCGCGGCAACATCGCCGATGACGACGGCGACGCCGTGCTGGTCAAGCCGGACCCGACGGGCGACCCGGTGCTCGACCGGCTGCTGGCCCAGATCGGCAACGAGAAGCGCAGCTGGAAGTCGTGGCTGCGCCACGACTACAAGGAGACCCTCGACCAGATCGAGGAGCAGCTCGTGGAGCAGAAGCTGCTGACGGTCCAGGAGAAGAAGGTCCTGGGCGTCGTGCCGAAGACCCACGTGACGGCCACCGACCCGGCCCTGGCCAAGGCGCTGCAGGAGCACGCGGTCGAGGTGCTGCACGGCTCGACCCCGGCCGCCCAGGTCGGCGCGGACGACGCCGCGCTCGTCGCGCTCGCCGCCGCCGGAACGGTGCCGAGCGTCGTCACGCGCAAGGAGAGCAAGGGCGAGTACAAGGACCGGATCGAGGAGCTGACCGACCGCGTCGGCGAGGTCGCCCCGGGCCTGGAGAAGGCCCTGCGCGGCATCCGGCTGACGATGATCGCCGCCCAGGGCGGCCTCGGCTTCAGCGGCTGACCCCGTGGTGACGGAAGGACCCGGTGGCCGCTCGGCCGCCGGGTCCTTCCGCTTCTTCACCCCTGGGAGGGGTCATCCGAGCGCGGGCAGCACCTTGTCCGCGAACAGGTTCAGCGTGCGGGACATCGTTTCGTACGACTGGCCGCCGAAGTCGAGGTTCCACAGGATGACGTCCGGGCCGAGCACGTCGCGGACCTCTTCGATCCGGCCCAGCACCGTGTCCGGCGAGCCGACGACGGCCTTGGATTCCAGGCCGTCGGTCTCCAGGTCGAAGCTGGCCATCTGGCGCGCCATCGCCGTGTAGCCCTCGTACGCGGGCGATTCGACGTTGTGCCAGGACAGGATCGCTTCCTTGAAGGCGTTGAACGACTTCACCATGAACGGCACGGCCAGGTCGCGCGCCTCCTCGTCGGTGTCGGCGATCAGCAGCGGGATGCTCACGGCGAACTTCGGCTCGCGGCCCGAGTCGCCGTGCTCCTCCATGAAGGCGTTGCGGTACAGCTCGACGTACTCGCGCTTGCGGGCCATCTCGTTCAGCTGGGTCGAGCTGATGAGCAGGTTGAAGCCCTTGCGGCCGGTCCAGTCGAAGCTGGCCGGGGTCGCCAGCGCGGCCACCCACACCGGCGGGCCGGGCTGCTGCACCGGCGCGGGCAGCGAATTCGCGTTCTCGTATTCGAAGAACGGCGTTTTCTCGGTGACGTCCTTTTCGTTCCACAGCCGGACGACGGCCTCGATCGTGGCGAGGAACCGCTCGCGGCTGGTGTCCATGTCGACGCCGAAGGCCTCGAACTCGTACGGCAGGAAGGCCCGCGCGAAGCCGACGTCCAGACGTCCGCCGCTCATCACGTCGACCTGCGCGGCGTGCGCGGCGATCTGGATGGGGTGGTGGAACGAGGCCTGGATGCCGCCGGTCATCAGGCGGATGGACCGGGTGCGCGCGGCCACGGCCGACAGGAAGGCCAGCGGGCTGGGGGAATATCCGCCGTAGGAGCGCAGGTAGTGCTCGGTCATCTTGACGTAGTTCAGGCCGAGCTGATCGGCGAGCACACTGACCTGCAGCACATCCTGGAAGTACTGCGAGGCGGTCGTGGTCTCCGGGTCGCAGTCCGGCAACAGCGAGACGCCATACTCCACGTTCTGATACCTCCGGCGAATAGGGTGACGAGCCTGGATGGGCCGGCTGCCACCTTTTTCCCACCCGCTGTAATCGCGATAGCCGCCTTAGCAAGCCAATCCTGGGGGAACTCTTAAAGAGTCCCGCGCCCGGAGCTGAGGTTTTGCCTAGAGACCCCATGCTAGCCGGGATTCCCGTGTGAGGGGATGCGTAGCGTCGCGGAAGCCGCGTCAGACACGTTCGTTAGGGGAATTCGGTGACTCTGGGGTATCTCTTCGGCGCGAACATCTCCGATCCCGACCCGGAACACGGCGCGAAGCTCTACGAGGCGTACCCGGCCATGCGCCGCTCCTACGAGCAGGTGCGCGACTGGACCGGCCTCGAACCCCGCGCCCTGCTGCGCGGTGAGTTCGAGCCGCGGGGCGACCACGACCGCTTCAGCCTCGCCGGCATCCGGCTGGCCGCGCTGGCCTTCGGCATCCACGACGTGCTCGCCGAGTCCGACATCCACCCGGGCGTCGCCGGCGGCATCAGCCTCGGCGGCCTGATCGCGAGCTCCGTCGCGGGCGCGGTCGACCGCCGTACCCTGTTCGACCTGCTGGTGCGCGAGGCCAAGACGCCGCTGCCCGACCCGGCGCCCCCGGCGCAGGGCGCGGCCATCGCCTTCCTCCCGGTGACCGAGGACCCGACTTTCTACTACGGCGCCCGGCGCCCCGGGGTGTTCCTCGGCGGCGACTTCGGCGTGCTCTCGGACGGCACCGCCCGGCTGCTCATGCTCAGCGGCACGGCCGAGGCGCTGGCCGAGCTCGTCGCGCAGAGCCCGCCCGGCATGATCAGCGTCATCGACGGCCAGCCGTTCGCCGTGCATTCCCCGCTGCGCCAGTACGCGACCGACTTCATGGCGCCCGCGGTCGCCGCGATGGCGGTCGCCGACCCGCGGATCCCGGTGTGCTCGTTCCTCGAGGAGCGCGCGCTGACGACGGCCGACGAAGTCCGCGATCTGTTTCAGCGCAACAAGACCACCACGATGAGCCTGCCGCACGTGTGCGCCGGGATGAAGGACCGGGGTGTCCGGCTCGCCTTCGTCCTCGGCCCGACGCTGCCGGTCGGCGTGCTCGACTTCCCGTTCCCCGTCGTGCGCATCACCGAGCCGCACCACGTCACCGAAGCCATGACCGCGATCTACGACCACGCCGTCGACCTGGTCGCCCCCTGATCGGCATGCAGAACAAGGAGAAAACCGTGAGCACCCGCACGCACGAACGTGCCAGCCTGACCGGCCACTGGTTGTCCCTCGACCTCGACGCGTGGACGAGGCACGTGGTGCGGCGGCACTTCAACCCGGAGCTCGGCAGCCCGTACTGGCTCAAGCGGGCGACCGAGCTGTCGTTCGACCCGATGGACATCACCCGGTACGACCAGCTCGCCGAGTTCGGCCCGTTCCCGCCCGGCGACCTGCGCGGCATCGACCCCGGCGACCTGGTGCCGCGCACCGTGCCCCGGCCGCTGATCGGGCGCGTGTGGGAGTCCGGCGGCACCACCGGCGACCCCGTGCGCGTGTTCTACACCGAAGACATGATGACCCACCGCGTCGAATGGCGGCACTGGTCGTACCTGTTCGACGGCTACCAGGCCGGTCGCACCTGGCTGCAGGCGACGCCGAGCGGGCCGCACCAGATCGGCAACGGCGCGATCGAGCTGTCCGAGCAGCTGGCCGGGCTCGTGTACGGCATCGACATGGACCCGCGGTGGATCAAGCAGCTCATCCGCGCCGGCAAGATGAAGGAGCTGGGGGAGTACACCGACCACGTGCTCGCGCAGATCGTCGACATCCTGCGCTCGCAGCACGTCCACTACCTCAACACCACGCCCGCGCTGCTGCAGAAGCTGATCGCGCGGCAGCCGGAGCTGGTCGCGGCGCTCGACGGCGTGCGCCTCGGCGGCACGCACATGAGCCCGCGGATGTACCAGGACTTCGTCAAGGCCCTCGACGGCGGGCTCGTGCGTTCGGGCTACGGCAACACCTTCGGCAACGCGGTGAGCCTGCACCCGGAGGACGGCGGCGCGATCCTTCCCTACGCGCCGACGTACCCGCAGGTGACGATGTCCGTCGTGGACCCGGCAGACTTCCGCACCACCGTCGACAAGGGACAGTCCGGGCAGCTGAAGCTGACCGTGCTGCACGAAGACCTCTTCCTGCCCAACCTGCTGGAGCGCGACGAGGCGACCCGCTACGACACCAAGGGCGAGTGGCCGGTCGACGGCGTCTTCAACGTGCGCCCGCTGCAGGTCAGCCAGGCCGCTCCGGAAGGGCTCTACTGATGCCGCCGAAGGTGGTCGTCGTCGGCGCCGGGGTCATCGGCGCCTCGGTGGCCTACCACCTCGCCCGGCGCGGTGCCCGCGTGCACTGCGTCGACCGCGCGGACCGGGCCGCCTCGGGCACCACGGAGATCGGGTTCGCCACCGCGACGGCCTACCGGCGCTTTCCGAAGTCTTACTTCGAGCTGAACCAGGCGGGCATCGCCGAGCACGCGGCGCTGGCCGGGGAGTTCGCGCCCGCGCCCTGGTGGCACCGCACCGGGACGGTCGCCTGGACCGACGACGAGTCATTCGCCGGCTACCTCGCGCAGCTCGACGAGTGGGGCTGCCCGGTCGACCGGTACGCCGGTCCCGACGCGGCCCGGGCGCTCGGCTCGTCGGTCGCCTTCCCCGCCACGGGCACGGTCGCCGTGCTGCCGGCCGAGGGCTGGATCGACGCGGTCGCGTTCACCCGGCACCTGCTCGACCAGGCCGTCTCCCTCGGCGCCACGCTGGAACTCGGCGCCGAAGTGACGTCGGTGTCGCGCGACGGCGTCGGGCTGGCGGACGGCCGCCGGCTCGAGGCCGAGGTCGTGGTCAACGCCGCCGGCTCGGCCGCGGACGAGATCGGCGCGCTGGCCGGTGCGCGTCCGTTCCTCGGCCCGCCGCGGCGCAGCCTGATCGCGCACCTGCTGGTCGACGGCGACCCGCTGCCGTACATCCTGCGCGCCCCCGAGGTCAGCCTCCGCCCGGACGGGCCCGGGCGGGTGGTCCTGCGCTCGGACCGCGTCGACCGCGGACTGCCCCCGCGCTCGGGCGCGCCGGACCCGGAGTTCGTGAAGGACCTCCTGGATCGCGCGGCGAAGGTGGTGCCGTTGCTGGGCACCGCGACCGTGCGGACGGCCGACGTCGTGGACGCGCGTTGTGCGCATGACGAACTGCCGAGCGTCGGCCCGCTGTCGGCCGTGCCGGGGTACTACGAGGCCGTCGCGAGTGCCGGGGTCACGCTGGGGCCGCTGTTCGGGCGTGCGCTGGCCGGCCGCATCGTCGACGGCGTGGGCGACGAGCTCGTGGACGTCTTCAGCCCGGACCGCCTCACCGGCTGACAAGCTAGGTGGTTCCCCAAAAAATCCGCCGCATAATGATCTCGCACCGGAAAGCGGTGCGAAGGGGTGTAGCTCTCAATTGGCCAGAGCAGCGGTTTCCAACACCGACGGTTGCAGGTTCGAGTCCTGCCGCCCCTGCCACGAACACCAGTGCCACCGGTTCCGGCCGGGCCCGCCGAACCGTTGGGAGTGACCGAGGTGACCATCTGGACCGAGCTGCTCGGCAGCCAGACCCACGTCCTCGGCGAGAAGTACCGGACGCGCGTCATCGAGGCCGGCGACGGCGAACCGCTGGTGCTGCTGCACGGCGTCGGCGGGCACGCCGAGGCCTACGCGCGCAACGTGAGCCGGCTCGGCCGGCACTACCGCACGATGGCGATGGACCTGCTGTGGCACGGCTACTCCGCCAAGCCCGAGTTCACCCACGACGCCGTCGGCACCTACGTCGAGCAGGTGCTCGACCTGCTGGACTCCCAAGGCATCGAGCGCGCGCACTTCGAAGGCGAGTCGCTCGGCGGGTGGGTCGCACTGACCCTGGCGCTGGAGCACCCCGAGCGCGTCGGGAAGCTCGTGCTCAACACCACCGCCGGCATCAAGTGGGCACCGGGCTCGGTCGACGAGCGCCCCGCCGAAGGGCGTGAGGCCCTGCGTACCCGTTCGCTGGCCGCCATCGAGAACCCGACCTCCGAGACCATCCGTACCCGGCTCGAGTGGCTGATGGCCACCCCCGAACGGGTTACCGACGAGCTGGTCGAGGTGCGCCGCCGGATCTACGCCGAGCCCGCGACCAACGCCGCGTTGCGCACGGTGTTCGAGAACTCCTTCGGCTTCGGCTCCGGGCCGAACCGGAAGATCTCCGAAGACCGGCTGGCGACGGTGAGCGTGCCGACGCTGGTGCTGTGGTCGGACCACAACCCCGGCAGCGGGCCCGACGTGGGCCGCCGGATCGCGAAACTCATCCCGGGCGCGGCCTTCCACTGCGTCGCCGACGCCGCGCACTGGCCGCAGTGGGAGCAGCCCGAGGAACACGACCGCGTGGTCCTCGGCTTCCTGGGCCGTGCGGAGTGACCAGCAGGAGGACGGACCCCATGCGCATCCGCAGTCTCGCCTACGTCGGACTGTCCACCCGGGAGCTCGCGGCGTGGGAGACGTTCGCCGCGGACGTCCTGGGCCTGCCCGGCGAGCGGGCGGACGACGGGCGCCTGCTGCTGCGCATGGACGAGCGGGCCTACCGCTTCGACGTGCGCCGCGGCGAGAGCGAAGCGCTGTCCTGGCTGGGCTGGGAGGTGGCGAGCGCCGCCGACCTGGCTGCGCTCGAACACGAGCTGGCCGCGGCGGGCGTCGCGGTGACCCGGGCGACCGCCGCCGAGTGCGCCGACCGGCGCGTCGCGGGCATGGCCTGGCTCGAAGACCCGTCCGGGCTGCGCCACGAGCTGTTCTACGGCCAGGAGGCCGACTTCCGGCCGCTGCGCCTGACCCGGACGCTGGCCGGCTACCGGACCGGCGAGCACGGGATGGGCCACGCCGTCGTCGGCGTCACGAACTACGCCGAGACGCTGGCGTTCCTGGTGGACACACTGGGCTTCGGGGTCAGCGACACGTTCAAGGGCTTCATCGCCTTCCTGCACTGCAACCCGCGCCACCACTCCATCGCGCTGGTGGAGACCGACGAGCCCGGCCTGCGCCACATCATGTTGGAGACGACGACGCTCGACGACGTCGGCTCGACCATCGACGTCGCCTACGACCGCCGCATCGTGACCCGCACGCTGGGCCGGCACACCAACGACCGCGCCGTGTCGTTCTACCTCGAGACGCCGTCGGGCTGGGAGATCGAGTACGGCTGGGACGGCCTGGACGTCGATACTGCCGACTGGTCGACGCGGCAGCTGGCCGGGCCGACCAGCCTGTGGGGGCACCACCACGTGACCGGCACCGAGATCAAGACCTCATGACGCCCGACCCCCTCGACCCGGACATCACGAAGCTGTCCGGCTGGCAGCGGGAGTGGGTCAAGGCCGCCCGCGGCGAGGTCGACGAAGAAGAGCTGGCGCTGCTGTGCCAGTCGGCCGCCGACATCCCCAGCCCGACCGGCTGCGAGCGGGAGCTGGCCGAGTACTTCCGCGACGTGATGACCTCGGCCGGGATCGACAGCCGGGTGCAGGCGATCGACGAACGCCAGGCCAACCTCGTCACCCGCGTCGGCACCGGCCGCACGGGCGCGCAGCTGCTCCTGCTGGCGCCGCTCGACACCGCGTTCGCGCCGGGCCCGGAGGACGCACCGTGGCTCGGGGAACGGCCGCGCGCCGACTTCACGCTGCCCGCGCAGCGCTACGGCGACAAGATCGTCGGGCTCGGCGCGGAGAACCCCAAGGCGTTCGCCAGCTGCGCGCTGGCCGCCGCGCTCGCCGTGCACCGCTCCGGTGTGCCGCTGGACGGGCAGCTGGTGGTCGCGCTGGTCGGCGGCAGCATGCCGGTGCTGGCCGGGGAGCAGTCCTCGCGGCGCAACTCGGGCATGCACGTCGGCACCCAGTTCCTGCTGGACCACGGCCAGTCCTCCGCCGACCTCGCGATCGTGCTCAAACCGGGTTACTCGGTGGTGCACGAGGAGGTCGGGTTCGTGATCTTCCGCGTCGTCGTGCGCGGCTCGGTCGGCTACACCGGCAGCCGGCACAAGGGGCACTACAACAACGCGATCCTCGCCGGTGCCCGGATGATCGGGCGGCTGGAGAGCTGGTTCGCCGAGTACACCGCGCGCAACTCCTCGGGCCAGGTGGCGCCGCAGGGCGCGGTCACCGCGATCCGGGCCGGCGACGGGACCAAGCCGGCGTTCAACCCGGCGACCTGCGAGTTCTGGGTCGACCTGCGGGTCAACCCGCGGACCACGGTCAACCACGTGGCCGGCCAGTTCGAGGCGATCGTCGCCGAGCTGCGCGCGACGGAACCCGCCGTCGGGATCGAAGTCGAGCTGGTGGCCGGCCAGGCGGGCTCGGCCACCCCCGCCGACAGCCCGGTCGTCACCCGGCTGGTCCGGGCCTGGGAAGAGGTCGAGGGCCGGCCGCACGTGCCGGGCAAGCCGGGCAGCGGGCTGTCCGACGGCGGCGTGCTGCGCCGCCACGGCATCCCGACCGCGCGGATCGGCCTGCCCATGGCGGCCGAGCCCGGTCCGTTCGAAGGGTTTTCCATGGGTGTCGCGGACCTGCCGGCCATGCGCCGGCTGGTCGACCTGCTGGTCGGCGTCGTCGTGGACGTGACCACGCGGCAGCGCGCCGAACTGTGTGAGCCTCCCGCGAGTTCTCGAGGAGACAACCGATGACCGACACTGTTGGCGACGAGCAGGCCCCTCCGGCGCGGCGGCAGGCCACCGTCGGCGGCCCCGGCCGCCGCGACTGGTCGACGTGGCCGCGTTACGAGGCGGCGGCGCTCGGCTTCCGCGAGTACTGGTACCCGGTGGCGTGGTCGCGCAAGATCGGCCGCAAGCCCCGCGCGGTCCAGGTGCTCGGCGAGAAGATCATGCTGATCCGCGACGGCGGCGAAGTCCGCGCGCTGCACGACCGGTGCCCGCACCGCGGGGTCCCGCTGAGCCACAAGATGTCCTCGCAGGAGTTCCCCGGCACGTGGAGCTGCTGCTACCACGGCTGGACGTTCGACCTGGAGACCGGCGTGCTGGTCGCGGCGATCACCGACGGCCCGGAGTCGCCGATCTGCGGCAAGGTCACCGTGCGCACCTACCCGGTCGAGGAAGCCCGCGGCCTGGTCTGGGTGTGGCTGGGCGACGGCCCGGCCCGCCCGTTCGCCGAGGACGTCCCGGAGGAGCTGCTCGACCCGGACGCCGTCGTCGTCGGCCGGATCACCGTGCGGGACGGCAACTGGCGCTTCGGGGCGGAGAACGGCTTCGACGACGGCCACGCGAAATGGCTGCACCGCAACGCGTTGTGGACCAAGCGGGTCAAGATGCCGGTGTGGAGCGAGATGAAGGTCATCCGCGACGGGCCGTGGATCACCCGGCGCAAGGACAAGATGCACTACAGCGCGTCGTTCCCCGGCCTCGGCGACTTCCCGAAGAAGACGTGGTACCGGCGGCGCGAGGGCAACAAGACGAAGGTGTCGCTGCGGCTGCCGGGCACGCTGCGGGTGAAGTACGCGGAGTGGTCGCACTTCGAGTGGTGGGTCGCCGCGACGGCGGAGAACCACACGTACGTCCAGCTCGCGGTGATGAACAAAGGCAAGTGGCGCAACCGTCGTTTTCGGCTCTACTACTGGACTTGGGCGCGCTGGGTGTTCCACGGCATGTTCAACGACGAGGACCGGCTGATGGTGGAGGTCACCGACGCCCCACCGGAGCGGCTGTACCGTCCCGACGTCTCGCTGACCGAGTGGCGGCGGATGGTCGAGGAGGAGGCCCGGCGCGGTCCGGTCGAGGTCGTCAAGGAGCGCCAGGCGGAGAAGAGGCGGGCGAAGCATGACTGAGCCGACGCGGCTGGTGATCGGGATGTCCGGCTCCAGCGGGGCGATCTACGGGATCCGCTTGCTGGAGATCTTGAAGGGCATGCCGGAGGTCGAGACGCACCTGGTGGTGACGCCGGCGGCGCGGCAGACGATCGCTTTCGAGACGGACTGGACGCCGGAGTCCGTTGCTTCCCTGGCGGATGTCACTTACCGGCCGGGCGACATCGCGGCGCCGATCTCGAGCGGGTCGTTCCCGATCGACGCGATGATCGTGCTGCCGTGTTCGGTGCGGAGCCTGGGGGCGATCGCTTGGTCGCAGAACGACAGTCTGCTGGTGCGCGCGGCCGATGTGACTCTGAAGGAGCGGCGGAAGCTGGTGGTCGCTTTGCGCGAGACGCCGCTGCATCTGGGGCACCTGCGGGCGATGACCCAGGTGACCGAGATGGGCGGGATCATCGCGCCGCTGATGCCGGCGTTCTATGGGCGCCCTGCGACTTTGGGGGACTTGGTGGACCACCAAGTCGGGCGGCTGTGCGATCTCTTGGGGATTCGGCCGCCGGACGAGCTGGTCGAGCGCTGGCACGGCCCCTCGACCCACTGACCGGCTTCCGGCCCGGATGGCATGAACGACTCTTTCATGTCGTCCGGCGCCGTGAAAGAGTCGTTCATGACGTTCCGGCCCGGCTCGCACCCCCGCACCCGGCCACCGAAAAGGCCCCCTCCGCCGGAGGGGGCCTTCTTCGTCCGTGGTGGAAGATCGCCCCCACCGGCGGTGAGCCGGTGAGGGCGACCTTCAGTCCAAATAGGACGCCAAGGCGTCCCCGTCTTCCAGCAGCCCGCGGTGGTCCACCCGCGCCACCACCTCCGGCGGTACCCGGCACGAAGGCGGGAACACCGCCGGCGGCACGGGCTTCGTGCAGTCGAAGATCAGCTTCGTCTCCATCGGGCCCTTCTCCTCCCGGTTGTGCCCGTAGGTCACCGGGTTGAGCTGGCCGCCGAGGAAACCCGGCATGATCGTCAGGTCACGGTCCGCCTGGAAGCGCGTCGCCAGGCACCACAGCGTCTCGACCTCGTTGAACACGTCCACGTCGTCGTCCACCACGAACACGTGCTTCAACAGAGGGTCGACCGCCAAAGCCGCACAAGCCGCGAGCTTCGGCTCGCCCTCCACGCGCTTGCTCATCGACAGGTACAGGTGCGACCGCGCCATGCCCGACAGCGGCAGGTGCACGCCGGTCACCGTGGGCACCGCATCCTTGACCCGGCGGTAGATGCTGCCCATCCGGGGGAGCCCGCCCAGCATGCTGTGCTCGGTGTGCGCGTTGAACACGTCGACGAAGATGGGCTTGCGGCGCATGGTGATCGCGGTGATCTTCACGTAGGGCTGCGGGCCGGTGCGGGTGTAGAACCGCGGGTACTCGCCGAACGGGCCTTCGACGGCCGTCGCGTCGGGGTCGGTGTCGATCACGCCCTCGATGACGATCTCCGCGCGGGCCGGCACCTCGAGGTCGACCGTCTTGCAGGGCACCATTTCCAGCGGCTCGCCGAGCAGGCCGCCCACGACGTCGAGCTCGCCACCGATACCCTCCAGTTTGGACACCGCGCCCATCAGCAGGGCCGGGTGGTGGCCGATGACCAGCGCCACCTCCATCGGCTGCTTCTGCTCGCGCAGCTTGCGCAGCACGTAAGCCGTGTGGTGGGCCGGGTTGACCTGGATGCCGACCTGGTCGCGACCCTGCTGCTGGTGGCGGAAGATGCCCGCGTTGATCTTGCCGCTGTCCGGGTCGCGGCAGATGGTCACCGCCGAGGTGATGTACTTGCCCGCGTCCAGCTCCTGGTGCTTGAGCAGCGGCAGCAGGCCGACGTCGATGTCGTCGCCGGTGAGCACGACGTCCTGCACCGGCGCGGTGTCGACCGTGACGGGCTTGATCCCGGACCCCTCGCGCAGGGCGTACTCCGGCACCATCGAGTGCACGTCCGAGCCGATGCTGCGCGCGAGCCGCTCGTAGGTGCCGTGCAGGTTGATGAGCAACGGGATCTCGGAACCGCCGACGTTTTCGCACAGCACCGCGGGGAAGCCGGGGTACGCGGGGTCGTCCTCCATGCGGTCGACGAGCGCGGTGACCTCGAACTCGGGGTCGACCGGCTTGCGCACGACCTTGATCTGGTCCGGGTCCAGCTCGGCCAGGAATGTCCGCAGATCCTTTGCCATCAAACGCCTTCCGTTCGCAAGGTGGCTCGCCGGCCGATTATCGGCCCCGGTCACGACGCCGGCCGGGCCCGACCGGCAAGAACTAGGGGAATGCTTCGTCCTGACTCCGGGGTGACGCCGGGCCGGGGTTGCCGGGTGCTAAATGGTCTCGTCCACGAAGCCGCGCGTCGTCGTACGTCAGGAGAACGACATGACCGTCACCGCAGCGCCGCCCCGCGAAGCCGCGGCGGCCGAACTGGCCCGGTCCTGGGCCGAGGACCCCCGGTGGCGCGGAGTCCGCCGGGACTACTCCGCCGAGGACGTCCTGCGGCTGCGCGGCAGCGTGACCGAGGAGCACACGCTCGCCCGGCTCGGCGCGGAGCGGCTCTGGAAGCTCCTGCACACCGAGGACTACGTCCACTCGCTCGGCGCGCTGACCGGCAATCAGGCCGTGCAGCAGGTGCGCGCCGGCCTCAAGGCCATCTACCTGTCCGGCTGGCAGGTCGCCGCCGACGCCAACCTGTCCGGCCACACCTACCCGGACCAGAGCCTCTACCCGGCCAACTCCGTCCCGCAGGTCGTGCGCCGGATCAACAACGCGCTGCTGCGCGCCGATCAGATCAGCTGGGCCGAGGACGAAAAGGACGCCCCGCACTGGCTGGCCCCGATCGTCGCGGACGCCGAAGCCGGCTTCGGCGGCGTGCTCAACGCCTTCGAGCTGATGAAGGGCATGATCGCCGGCGGCGCCGCCGGCGTGCACTGGGAAGACCAGCTGGCCGCGGAGAAGAAGTGCGGCCACCTCGGCGGCAAGGTGCTCATCCCGACCTCCCAGCACGTCCGCACGCTGCAGGCCGCGCGCCTGGCCGCCGACGTCTCCGACGTCCCCAGCCTCGTCATCGCCCGCACCGACGCCCAGGCCGCGAACCTCATCACCAGCGACGTCGACGACCGGGACAAGCCGTTCCTGACCGGCGAGCGCACTCCCGAGGGCTACCACCGCGTGCGCGGCGGCATCGAGCCGTGCATCGCTCGCGGTCTCGCCTACGCGCCCTACTCCGACCTGCTGTGGATGGAGACGTCCAAGCCGGACCTCGAAGTCGCGCGCCAGTTCGCCGAAGCGATCAAGGCCGAGTACCCCGACCAGCTGCTGGCCTACAACTGTTCGCCGTCGTTCAACTGGAAGCAGCACCTCGACGACGCGACGATCGCGAAGTTCCAGCGCGAGCTCGGGCACATGGGCTACAAGTTCCAGTTCATCACCCTCGCCGGGTTCCACGCGCTGAACCATTCGATGTTCGCCCTGGCGCGCGACTACGCCGACGAAGGCATGACGGCCTACGTCGAACTCCAGGAGCGCGAGTTCGCCGCCGAGGCCGCCGGCTACACCGCGACGCGCCACCAGCGCGAGGTCGGCACCGGCTACTTCGACCTCGTCAGCACGGTCGTCAACCCGTCCAGCAACACCGTCGCGCTGATGGACTCCACGGAGAAGTCGCAATTCTACTGAGCATTTCCCCAGCCGGACCCGTGCTAGAAACGAATAGACGACACATCAGCCACGCGAAAACTGGAATTCAGGACGGTTGCCCATGCGCATGCCCGAGAACCTCGAAGACATGGTGTACGGAGTCTATGGAACCACTGAAATCGCGGTGAAGCCATGCCCGTTCACGCAGGCCGAGATCGATGAGCTCGAATCCACCAACGAAATGCTCATCTACGTGCCCCAGGAGATCTCCGAGGCGCAGATGATCGAGACCGGCAAGCTCAACACGAACTTCCGCTGGGAAGTCGAGCAGAACATGATCAAGAGCCCGATGACCGACGAGTCGCACTGGCTCGTCTGCTCGGCCTCGCCGATCCCCGAGATGCTCGGCCAGAGCACCCAGGCCATTTCCCGCGTCTACGACGAAGAGGGTCTCGACGGCATGGACTTCCGCCGTTACCTGGCCTTCGTGCTCACCTACCGGCACCTGACCAACGAGTACCCCGACTTCCGCCAGTGGTGCCTGCTCGTCGGCGGCCACTACGACCGCAGCGGCATCTCGCTGGTCGGCTTCGACAAGCACGGCAACTTCGGCCACCACGGCTGGATGAAGAACTTCAAGGCCAAGATGTCCGGCGGCCGGTACGTCGCCTTCGCCCCGCGCAAGCACATCAACGCCGAGACCGAGCGGCTCGAGCGTCCCCGCCGTGGCGCGCGCAACAAGGCCACGCACGACGCCGGCACCGACTGACCCTTTCCCGGATCCCAGCACAACCCTGTGCGTGGAGCTGTGCCGTCACTGGAGGAACAACCATGGCAGACGACGAGCGCGTGGACATCACGCGGAAGCTCGTTGAGTTCGTCGAGAAGCACCTGTTGGACGGCAAGGACGTGGGAGAACTGACCACGACCACGCCGTTGCTGGACTGGGGCCTGCTGAACTCGATCGAAACCACCCGGCTGGTCGCCTACCTCCGTGAGGAGTTCTCCGTGCGGGTTCCGCCCACGGAGATGGTGGCCCGTCACTTCAAGGACATCGAAAGCATCGCCGACCTGGTGATTTCGCTGCGCGCGCCGGTCGCCTGACCCCTGTTTCGATCTAGAACGGAGAACCTGTGTCTTACGACTACGATGTCGGCATCATCGGCGGTGGCCCGGCCGGTTCCACGGCGGCGTCCTACCTGGCCAAGGCCGGCCTTTCGGTGGTGGTCTTCGAGGGCGAGACGTTCCCTCGCGAGCACGTCGGCGAGTCCCTCGTCCCCGCGGTCATCCCGGTGATGCACGACATCGGGGTCATCGGCAAGGTGGAAGCCGCCGGCTTCCCCCGCAAGTACGGTGCCGCGTGGACGTCTTCGGACACCCGCCCGACCAGCACGCTCGACTTCGACGCCGGGTCGCACGGCCTCGGCGTGGCGGAAATCGCTTACGAGGAGCGTGACCAGAACGGCGTGGACCGCGTCTACGCCTGGCACGTCGACCGCGGCCAGTTCGACTCGATGCTGCTGAAGCACTCCGAGGAACTCGGCGCCAAGGTCTACCAGGGCGTCCGGGTCAACCGGGTCGACTTCACCGACCGCGACCGGCCGGTGCTGCAGGCCAAGATCGGCGACCAGCCCCTCGAGGTCGCCGTCCGCTGCGTGCTCGACGCCTCCGGCCGCCAGACGCTGCTGGGTCAGCAGCTCAAGGTCAAGGTGCCGGACAAGGTGTTCAACCAGTACGCGGTGCACACCTGGTTCGAGGGCCTCGACCGCGCGTCGCTGGCGCGCCGTCCCGAGGACGCGGACTACATCCACGTGCACTTCCTGCCGCAGGAGAACACCTGGGTCTGGCAGATCCCGATCACCGAGACCATCACCTCGATCGGCGTCGTCACCCAGAAGGAGAAGTTCAAGGAGCACAAGGACGACCTCGAGGGCTTCTTCTGGGATTCCGTCGGCACCCGGCCGGAAATGCTCGACGCGCTCAAGAACGCCAAGCGCGTCCGGAAGTTCAAGACCGAGGGCGACTACAGCTACGGCATGAAGCAGATCGCCGGTGACGCGCTGGTGCTCATCGGCGACGCCGCCCGCTTCGTCGACCCGATCTTCTCCAGCGGCGTCAGCGTCGCGATGAACAGTGCCCGCCTGGCGGCCAAGGACGTCATCGCCGCGCACCAGGCCGGTGACTTCCGCCGCGAGCGGTTCGACAACTACGTCACCACGCTCCGCAAGGGCGTCAACATCTGGTACGACTTCATCTCGATGTACTACCGGCTGAACGTGCTGTTCACCGCGTTCATCGACGACGACCGCTACCGCAAGGACGTCATCCAGATGCTCCAGGGCGACGTCTACGACGCCGAGGAGCCGGCGGCCCTGACCGCGATGAAGGAGTACGTCGCCGCCGTCGAGGCCGACCCCACGCACCTGTGGCACGGGCACCTCGGCAGCCTCAAGGCCTCTTCTTCGGCACTGGCGCTGTTCTAAGCAAGACACCGGTCGTGAGTGAGAAACAGTGTTCCAACACTGTTTCTCACTCACGACCTTTTCCGGCGGCGTTGATCGGAGAGGCCAGTCATGTCATCGCTCGACGAGCGCACCACCGAGTCCGCGACGCCCGCCACCCGGCGGGGCCGCGCGTGGATCGCCTACTTGGCCATGGTGGTCCTCCCGGTCGTGGCCGCGTTCTTCCTGCTGCGCACCGGCGGCAGCGGCGACGGACACGCGCCGGCCGGGCACCCCGGCGGCGCGGCCGACCCGGTGGCCAAGCTCCTGTTCGCCCTGCCGATCATCTTCCTGGCCTGCCGCCTGCTCTCGGCGGCGGCCCGGCGGCTGGCGCAGCCGACGGTGATCGGCGAGATCTTCGCCGGGATCCTGCTCGGCCCGTCGTTCCTCGGCTGGGTGTGGCCCGCCGCCTACCACTGGATCTTCCCCGACTACCTGGCCTCGACGATCAACACGCTCGCCCAGATCGGGCTCGTGATCTTCATGTTCCTGGTGGGCTACGAGCTCGACGTCGAGCTGGTCCGCCGCCGCAGCAAGGCCGCGGTGCTGGTGAGCCACGTGAGCGTCGCGATCCCGTTCCTGTCCGGGGTGCTGCTCGCGTTCGTCCTGCACCCCACGCTCGGCGCCGGCGTCGACCGGCTGCCGTTCTCGCTGTTCCTCGCGATTTCGATGAGCATCACCGCGTTCCCCGTGCTGGCGCGGATCATCACCGACCGCGGGATGACGAAGCTGCCGATCGCCGCGCTCGCGCTCAGCTGCGCGGCCGTCGACGACATCACCGCGTGGTGCCTGCTGGCGCTCGTGGTCGCCATCGCGAGCGCGACGTCGATGGCCGCCACCGCGCTGACCATCGGGCTCACCGTCGCGTTCTTCGCGTTCATGCTGTTCGTCGTGCGCCCGCTGCTGCGCCGGCTGTTCGCGCCCACGGAGCAGGGACAGAAAGCGCTGCCGACGACGGCGGTGGTGTCGGTGCTGCTGGCCGGGCTGCTGCTGTCCGCGCTCGCCACCAACGCCATCGGCATCCACCCGATCTTCGGCGCGTTCCTCTTCGGCGCCGTGACGCCGCGCGGCTCGCTGCCGATCCGCCAAGCCACCGAACAGATGCACGCGCTGACGGTCACGCTGCTGCTGCCGCTGTTCTTCGTCTACACCGGACTCCGCACGAAGTTCGACCTGATCGGCGCCGACCCCACGTTGTGGCTCTGGTGCCTGCTGATCGTCGCCGTGGCGATGCTGGGCAAGTGGGGCGGGAGCCTGGCCGCCGCGCGGCTGTCGGGGATCGGCAGACGGGACGCGTGGTCCCTCGGCGCGTTGATGAACTGCCGGGGCCTCACCGAGCTGGCGGTGCTGAACATCGGCCTCGACCTCAAGGTGATCAGCCCGACGATGTTCGCCATGTTGGTCGTCATGACGCTGGTCACCACCGTGGCCACCTCGCCCGCGCTTTCGCTCATCGAACGCTACAAGCGGCGGACCGGCGATCCCGTTCCCGCCGGGTAGGAGCCGGTCTTGACCCAGGCACGCGACATCACCTTCCTGCCCTACCCGGCCTACGGGCACATGACTCCGGTGCTGCCGGTGGTCGCCGAGCTCGTCCGCCGCGGTCACCGGGTCACCTGTTTCACCTCCGGCGAATTCGCCGAGCGGGTCGTCGCTCTCGGCGCCCGTGCCGAGGCGTACGGCTGCGACTTGTCCACCGCGCAGCCGGACATCACCGACGCCGACGAGGCCGCCCGGGCCCCGCTGCACCTGCTGGAGCAGAGCATGGCCGTGCTGCCCGCCGTGGAGCGCGCCTTCGACCGGGGCGCGCCGGACCTGCTCGTCTACGACACGACGCTGTGGGCGCCGGGACGGCTGCTGGCCCGCAAGCACGGGCTGCCGACCGTGCAGCTTTCGGCCACCGTGGCGTCCAACGAGCACTTCTCGCTCACCAAGGAGAACCAGGCCTACGGCGAGCCGGTCGACCCGGCGCACCCGGCGATCGCCCGGTTCGTCACGCGCCTCGGCGAGCACCTGGCCGCCCACGGTCTCGGGGACCTGACCCTGGAGGAGTTCTTCACCGGCGGCGACGAGTTCACGCTGGTGTTCCTGCCGCGAGCGTTCCAGCCGGCCGGCGAGACCTTCGACGAGCGGTTCGCCTTCGTGGGACCGTCCGCCGGTCCGCCGTCCGGGGCGTGGCAACCGCCCACCGACGGCCGGCCGGTCGTGCTGATCACCTTGGGCACGACCGTCAACGACCGGCCGGAGTTCTTCCGCACCTGCGCCGAAGCCTTCGCGGACGTGCCGTGGCAGGTGGTGCTCACCCTGGGGAAGAAGGTGGACCCGGCGACGCTCGGGCCGCTTCCGACCCATGTGGAGGCTCATCGGTGGGTCTCGCACGGCGACGTCCTCCCGCACTGCTCGGTGTTCCTCTGCCAAGGCGGCATGGGCAGCCTGATGGAGGCGCTGTCCTTCGGCGTCCCCGTGATCGCCGTGCCGCACCACCCGGAGCAGCACATCAACGCCCGGCAGATCCGGCGGCTCGGCCTCGGTGCCTCCCTGGACAAGGAAACCGTGACCGCCGAACGGATCCGCGACACGGTGCTCGCCGTCGACCGGGACGACGCCGTGCGCCGGCGCGTCCAGCTGATGCGGCGTGAGGTGCACGCCGCGGGCGGGGCCGTCCGCGCCGCCGACGAGATCGAGGCCCGGGTCGCACCCCTGGCCGGAGGGAGCCGGAAGTGACCGAGCCGTCGTCGTTGCCCGTCAAGCGGAGCTGCCCGTTCGACCCGCCCGACGAGTACCGGGCGCGGCCGGGAATCAGCCCCCTCGCGTTCGACGCCAGTCCCGGCCCGGCCACCGGCTGGCTCGTCACCAAGCTGTCCGACGTCCGCGCGGTGCTCGCCGACGCCCGGTTCAGCCACCGCAACGACCTCGTTGCGCTCGCCGTGCCGCCGCCGTTCCCGATGGACACCTACGAGCCCGAACCGGCCGCACCCGGCGCGTTCCCGAAGATGGACGGCGCGGACCACGCGCGGTACCGGAAACTGATCGCGAAGTACTTCACCGTGCGGCGCACCAGGGAGCTCGTCCCGGCCGCGGAGCGGATCGCCGGCGAGCTGCTGGACGCCATGGCCTCGCGGGGTACGGAGGCCGAGCTGGTCGCCGCCTACGCCGAGCCGCTGGCGACCCGGCTGATGTGCGAGCTGGTCGGCGTCCCCGAGGCGGATCGCGAGGAACTGCTGCACCACCTGAACGTGGTCGCCCGGATGCGGTACTCCCTCGAGGAGCTGATCGCCGCGATCACCGTGGTCGGCGGCACGCTGGAACGGCTCGTCGACGCCGCGTTCGACGCGCCGGGCGACGACCTGCTCGGCGAGCTGGCCCGCACCGGCGAGCTGGACCGGCCGGAGCTGGTGAACCTGGCGTGGGCGCTCGTCGGCGGCGGGTTCGACACGACGACGAACATGCTGGCGCTGGGCACCTTCGCGTTGTTCGACCACCGTGACCAGCTCGAGCGGCTGCGGGCCGACCCGGCGTTGTGGCCCAACGCCGTCGAAGAACTGTTGCGGTACCTGACGGTCTCGCACCTCGGCGCGAGCCGGGCGGCGCTGGAAGACGTCGAGCTGGGGGAGCAGGTGATCCGCGCGGGCGAGACGGTCGTCGTCGCGCTGCCGGCGGCCAACCGCGATCCCGAGCGCTTCCCGGACCCCCACCGGCTCGACATCGGCCGGGTCACCCAGGGCCACGTCGCGTTCGGCCACGGCGTGCACCAGTGCATCGGCCAGCACCTGGCCCGGTTCACGATGCAGGCGGGGTTCCAGGCGCTCTTCACACGCTTCCCGTCGCTGCGGCTGGCCGTGCCGCCGGAGCAGGTCCCGCTGCGCGACGACATGTTGCACTACGGGGTCCACGCGCTGCCCGTCACCTGGACCTCCTGAGTCCTCTAGGCACCGCACTAGACCTGACCTGTCCGCCGTGGACAGCGTTGCCGCGCCTGTGTTGCCGTGGACGTCGAGCAGTCTCCCCAGGAAGGAAGCCGCCCGCCGATGGAGCGTGAGATGACGGGTTTTGCGAGCACTCCGGGCGAGCCGGTCGCCGTGGTCGGGCTTTCCTGCCGCCTCCCCGGCGCGGACGGGCCCGCCGCCTTCTGGCGGCTGCTGACCGAGGGCCGCAGCGCGATCACCGACGTCCCCGCCGGCCGGTGGGACGCCGCGGAAACCGGCGTCCGCCGAGGGGGGTTCCTCGACGACGTCGACCGCTTCGACGCCGCGTTCTTCGGAATCTCGCCGCGTGAGGCCACGGCGATGGACCCGCAGCAGCGGCTGGTGCTGGAACTCGCGTGGGAAGCCCTCGAGCACGCCGGGATCGTGCCCGCGAGCCTCGGCGGAAGCTCCGCGGGCGTGTTCGTCGGCGCCATGTGGGACGACTACGCCGCGCTCGTGCACGCGAGCGCCCCCGAAGCGATCACCCACCACACCATCACCGGCGTCCACCGCAGCCTGCTGGGCAACCGTGTCTCCCACCTGCTCGGCGCGCACGGCCCGAGCTTCACCGTCGACTCCGGGCAGTCGTCCTCGCTCGTCGCCGTCCACCTCGCGGTGCAGAGCCTGCGCCGCGGCGAGTGCCCGGTCGCGCTGGCGGGCGGGGTCAACCTGATCTTCTCGCCGGGCAACGCGGTCACCACTGCTCGCTTCGGTGGGCTTTCGCCGGACGGGCAGTGCTTCACCTTCGACGCCCGCGCCAACGGCTTCGTGCGGGGCGAGGGCGGCGGGCTCGTCGTCCTCAAGACGCTCTCGCGGGCCCGGGCCGACGGCGATGAGATCTTCGCCGTCATCCGCGGCACCGCGGTCAACAACGACGGCGCCGGCGACGGCCTGACCGTTCCGGACGCCCAGGCCCAGGCCGCGGTGGTGCGCGGCGCCCACACCGACGCCGGGATCGAGCCGTCCGCCGTGGGCTACGTCGAACTGCACGGGACCGGGACCAAGGTCGGCGACCCGATCGAGGCGGCCGCGCTCGGCGACGTCTTCGCCGCCGGGCGCGACGAACCGCTGCCGGTCGGCTCCGTCAAGACCAACCTCGGGCACCTGGAGGGCGCGGCGGGCATCGCCGGGCTGCTCAAGGCCGTCCTTTCCGTCCGGCACGCCACGCTGCCCGCGAGCCTCGACTTCGCGACGCCGAACCCGGCGATCCCCCTGGACGAGCTGAAGCTGCGCGTCGTGGCGGAGAACGCCGGCTGGGACGCCGAACGCCGGATCGCCGGAGTCAGCTCGTTCGGCATGGGCGGGACCAACGCCCACGTCGTGCTCGAAGCGGCCGATCCGGTCGCGCCTCGCGAGGCGACGGACGCGACGGCGCCGTGGCTGCTCTCGGCCCGTACCGCCGTGGCTTTGCGGGCGCAGGCGGCCCGCCTGCTGTCGCATGTGGACGAGCACCCAGGACTGTCCGCTGTGGACGTCGGGTGGTCGCTCGCCAACCGCCGCACGGCGTTCGCGCACCGCGCGGTCGCCGGCAGCCGGGACGCGCTGCGCGCGGTCGCCGACGGACTGGGCCTCGTCCAGGGCGTCACCGCCACAAGCGACGATCGCGTCGTCTTCGTCTTCCCCGGGCAGGGCGGCCAATGGGCCGGGATGGCCGCCGAACTGCTGGATGGGTCGCCGGTGTTCGCCGCGCGGCTGGCCGAGTGCGCCGCCGCGCTCGCGCCGCACCTCGACTGGGACGTCATCGATGTCCTCCGCCAAGGGACGCCTTCCCTCGACCGCACCGATGTCCTACAGCCCGTGTTCTGGTCCGTCGCGGTGTCCCTGGCCGCCGAGTGGCGGGCGCACGGCGTGGAACCCGCCGCCGTGCTCGGCCACAGCCAGGGCGAGCTGGCGGCCGCCGTCGTCGCGGGCGCGTTGTCGCTGGAGGACGCGGCGCGGATCGTCGCGCTCCGGGCCAAGCTCCTCGCCGACCGGATGGCGGGCCACGGCGGAATGCTGTCGGTCGACCTTCCGGTCACGGCCGTGACCGAGCTGCTCGAGGCGTACCCCGGCCGGCTGTCGGTCGGCGCGGTCAACGGCCCCGCGACCACCGCGGTCTCCGGCGACCTCGACGCCCTCGACGAGCTCCAAGCCGAGCTGACCGCGCGCGAGGTGCGTTCGCGCCGGATCGCCATCGCCTACGCGTCGCATTCCGCGCAGGCCGAGCCGCTCAAGGACGAGCTGCCGCGGCTGATCGCCGGGATCCGGCCGAGGGCTTCGGAGATCCCGTTCTACTCCTCGACCGCGGGCGGCCTGCTCGACACCGAGCGGCTCGACGCGGACCACTGGTTCGCGAACCTGCGGCAGCCCGTGCTGTTCGACCCGGCCGTGCGTGCCGTGCTGGACGCCGGGATCGGTGTGTTCGCCGAGATCAGCCCGCACCCGGTGCTCGTCGGCGGCCTGCTGGCGACCGCGGCCGACCACGACCGCCCGGCCGCCGCGGTCGGCACCCTCCGCCGGGACGACGGCGGCCCGGCCCGCTTCGCCACCTCGGTCGCCGAGCTGTGGACCCGCGGCGGCGGCGTCGACTGGACGGCCGCGTTCCCCGGCGCGCGCCCGGTCGACCTGCCGACGTATGCCTTCCAGCGCGAGCGCTTCTGGCTCGAAGGCGACATCGCCGAAACTGTCGGTGCCCACCGATACGCTGGAAGCCGGGGGCCGGAGGCGCGCCCCGACCCGGCCGCACCGCCGGTCCGCGACGTCCTGGAAACCGTCCGCGCCCACACCGCGCTGGTGCTCGGCCACCCCGGCCCGGAGGCGATCGATCCGGCGGCGTCGTTCAAGGACCTCGGCTTCGACTCGATCATCGGCGTCGAGTTCTGCACGCGCCTCTCGGCCGCCACCGGCCTGAAGGTGGCCGCCACCTCGGTCTTCGACCACCCGACGCCCGCCCGGCTCGCGGCGATGCTGACCGGCAGCTCGAAAACCGTCCGGACCGAGGTCACGACCCGCGCCGACGAGCCCATCGCGATCATCGCGATGAGCTGCCGGTACCCGGGCGGCGTCCGCTCGGCGGACGAGCTGTGGCAGCTCGTCGCCGACGGCCGGGACGTCATCGGCGGCCTGCCCACCGACCGCGGCTGGGACCTCGACGACCTGTACGACGCCAACCCGGGCAAGGCGGGCAAGTCCTACGCGCGCCACGGCGGCTTCCTCACCGACGTCGCCGAGTTCGACGCGGACTTCTTCGGCATCTCACCGCGCGAAGCCCTCGCCATGGACCCGCAGCAGCGGCTGCTGCTCGAGACCACGTGGGAGGCCTTCGAGCACGCGGGCATCGACCCGGCGTCGCTGAAGGGCAGCCGCACCGGCGTCTACGTCGGCGCCACGTCGTCCGAGTACGGCCCGCGCCTGTACGAAGGCGGCGAAGGCTTCGACGGGCACCTGCTCACCGGCACCACCGGCAGCGTCGCGTCGGGCCGGCTGGCCTACGTCCTCGGGCTGGAGGGCCCGGCACTGACGGTCGACACCGCGTGCTCGTCCTCGCTGGTCGCGCTGCACCTCGCCGTGCGCGCGCTGCTGGCGGGGGAGTGCACGCTGGCGGTGGCCGGCGGCGCGGCCGTGCTGGCCGGCCCCGGGATGCTGGTCGAGTTCAGCCGGCAGCGCGGCCTCTCCCGCGACGGCCGCTGCCGGGCCTTCTCGGCCGACGCCGACGGCACGGGCTGGGCCGAAGGCGCCGGCGTCGTGCTGGTCGAACGGCTGTCCGACGCCCAGCGGCTGGGCCACCCCGTGCTCGCCGTCGTGCGGGGCACGGCGGTCAACTCCGACGGCGCGTCCAACGGCCTGACCGCGCCCAACGGTCCCTCACAGCAACGCGTGATCCGCTCCGCGCTGGCCGACGCCGGGCTCACACCGTCCGAAGTGGACGTCGTCGAGGCGCACGGCACCGGCACGCCGCTCGGGGACCCGATCGAGGCCCAGGCGTTGCTCGCCGCTTACGGCCAGGACCGCGAACGGCCGTTGCTGCTCGGCTCGCTGAAGTCGAACCTCGGGCACACGCAAGCCGCGGCGGGCATCGGCGGCGTGATCAAGATGGTCCAGGCCCTGCGCCACGGCGTCGTGCCGCGGACCCTGCACGCCGACGAACCCAGCCCGCGGGTCGACTGGTCCGCCGGCGCGGTGACGCTGGCCTCGGCCGAGCAGCCGTGGCCGGAGACCGGCGCGCCCCGCCGGGCCGGGGTGTCGTCGTTCGGCATCAGCGGAACGAACGCGCACGTCATCGTCGAACAGGCCCCGGAAGCCGTGCCCACGGTGTCCGAAGAGGACGGGTTGGGCGTGTGGATGCTGTCCGGTCGCTCGGAAGCCGCGGTGGCGGACCGGGCGTCGGCGCTGGCGGAGACGGACCACGGCGTCGCCGAAGTCGGCTGGTCCCTGGCGACGACGCGGACCGCCTTCGAGCACCGGGCCGCCGTGGTCGGCGAACGCCCCGAGCTTCTCGAAGGGCTCCGCGAGATCACCACACGAACCCCGGGCGCGTCCGTGGTCACCGGCATCACCGGTCCGGTGGGCCGCACGGTCTTCGTGTTCCCAGGGCAGGGCGCCCAGTGGGTCGGCATGGCGGCCGGACTGCTCGACGAGGCGACGGTCTTCGCCGACCGGTTCGCCGAGTGTGCGGCCGCGCTCGAGTCCTTTGTCGACTGGTCGCCTTTCGACATCCTCCGCGAAGGCGCGCTGGACCGGGTCGACGTGGTGCAGCCGATGTCGTGGGCGGTGATGGTTTCGCTGGCGGCGCTGTGGCAGTCGTACGGCGTCACGCCGGACGCGGTGGTGGGGCACTCCCAGGGCGAGATCGCCGCGGCGGTCGTCGCGGGTGGACTGTCCCTTGAGGATGGTGCCCGCGTGGTCGCCCTGCGCAGCAAGGCGATCGCGGCCGGGCTGGCCGGCCGGGGCGGGATGGCGTCGATCGCGCTGGACGCCGAGCGGGTGAAGTCCTTGCTCGACGACCGGATTTCGATCGCGGCGTTCAACAGCCCGTCGTCGACGGTCGTGTGCGGCGACCCCGCTGCCTTGCAGGAACTGGTCGCGCGCTGCGAAGCCGACGGCGTCCGCGCGCGAGTGATCCCGGTGGACTACGCGTCGCACTCGGCGCACGTCGAGGCGATCGAAGCCGAACTGCGGGACGTCCTGGCCCCGATCCGGCCGCGGACCGGGGACATCCCGTTCTACTCGACCGTGACGGCCGAACCGATCGACACCGCGACCCTGGACGCCGGGTACTGGTACCGCAACCTGCGGCAGCCGGTCCGGTTCCGGGACACCGCCGACGTCCTCGCCGAGCGCGGGCACCGGTTCTTCGTCGAGGTCAGCCCGCACCCGGTCCTCGGCGGCGGGCTCCAGGAAACCCGCGAAGAAGCAGCCGTCGTGGGGACGCTCCGCCGCGGCGAAGGGGGCCTCCGCCGGTTCTTGCTCTCCGTGGCCCAGCTCTGGACGCACGGCCACGACGTCGACTGGTCGACCCTCTACCCGCGGCCGCAGACGGTGAGCCTGCCCACCTACCCCTTCCAGCGACGGCGTTTCTGGATCGAACCGGCGGCCAAGCCCGCCGACGACAGCCGGTTCTGGACCGCGCTCGCCGACGACACGTTCGGCCTGGCCGAGGACACGCCGTGGCGCGACGCACGGATCGCGTTGGCCCGATGGCGGCGGCAAGCCGATCCGGACAGCCGGCGCCACCGCATCACCTGGCGCGCCCTGCCCGAGCCGGCCGCCACCCCGCTCACGGGCACCTGGCTCGTGCTCACGCCCACCGCCGGAGCGTTCTCCGGGCTGGACGCCGATCTCGTCGAGGTGCTCGTCACCGCGGACGACAACCGCGCCTCCCTCGCCGAGCGGCTGACCGGCCTGACTCCCGACGGAGTCCTTTCGCTGGTGACCTCCGCCGACCCGATCCACGCGGTCACGAGCGCGGCCGTGCTCGTCCGAGCTCTTGGCGACGCCGGGATCGACGCACCGCTGTGGTGCCTGACCAGCGGCGCGGTCGCGCTCGACACCGACCCCGCGCCGAAGCCGGCGCAAGCGGCGGTCTGGGGCCTCGGCCGGGTGGCCGCGCTGGAACACCCCGGCCGCTGGGGCGGGCTGATCGACTTACCCGGGACATGGGACGCCGAGGTCGCCGCGCGGCTGGCCGCCGTGCTGGCCGGCGACGAGGACCAGGTGGCGATCCGGCCGTCCGGGGTGTTCGTCCGCCGGCTGGTCCCCGCGCCCCTGCGGGGAAAGGCCCCGGCCCGGACCTGGGAAACCCGGGGCACGGCCCTGGTCACCGGCGGCACGGGAGCGCTCGGCAGGCACCTCGCCCGGTGGCTCGTGGCCCGCGGTGCCGAGCACGTCGTCTTGACCGGTCGCCGCGGCGCCGACGCGCCCGGCGTGGCCGAACTGCAGGCGGAGCTGGGCACGCGGGTGAGTGTCGTGGCCTGCGACGTCGCCGACGCCGACGCCGTCCGCGGGCTCGTCGACGGCATCGAAGACCTCCGCACGGTCGTCCACGCCGCGGGTGTCGGCACGCTCGCCGCGCTCGACGACACCGATCCCGAGGCGATCGCCGAGGTCCTGCGGGCCAAGGTGCTCGGCGCGCGGCACCTTGACGACGTGCTCGGCGACCGCGAGCTGGACGCCTTCGTGCTCTTCTCCTCGATCTCCGGCGTCTGGGGCGTCGCCGACCACGCCGCCTACGCCGCGTCGAACGCTTACCTCGACGCGTTCGCCCTGCGCCGCCGGGCGCTCGGCCGCACCGCGCTGTCGATGGCCTGGGGTCCCTGGGCGGGCGGCGGCATGATCGCCGAGAGCCTGCACGACGTCCTCGCCCGCCGCGGCGTCCCGGTCATCGAGCCCGAACCGGCCTTGACCGGCCTCGGACAGGCTCTGGACCACGACGAGACGTTCGTCGCGCTGGCCGAGATCGACTGGCCGGTGTTCGCCGAGGTCTTCACCGCCGTCCGGCCGAGCCCGCTGCTCGCCGAGCGGCCCGAGGTGAAGCAGCTCCGGGAAGAAGCCCCGGACTCGTCCGGCTGGGCCGCGCAGCTCGCCGCCCTCGCCCCGCCGGAGCGCGAGAAGCTGGTGTCCACTGTGGTCCGGCAGCAGGTCGCCGCGGCGCTCGGGCACGCGAGCCCGGAGACCGTCGACATCCGGCGCGCGTTCAAGGACCTCGGCTTCGATTCGCTCACCGCCGTCGAACTGCGCAACCGGCTGAGCGCGGCGACCGGCCTGAAGCTGCCGAGCACCCTGGTCTTCGACCACCCCACGACCGCCCTGCTGACCGAACACCTGCTGGCATCGGTCGCACCTTCATCCATTGTGGACACTGTGGACGAAACTTCCACGGCGGCCGACGACGACCCGATCGCCATCGTCGCGATGGGCTGCCGCTTCCCCGGCGGCGTCACCACGCCCGAACAGCTCTGGACCCTGCTGACCGACGGCGTCGACGCGATCTCCGGCCTGCCCGCCGACCGCGGCTGGGACCTCGGTTCGCTCTACGACGCCGACGCGAGCCGCCCCGGCACCACCTACGCCCGCCACGGCGGGTTCCTGGCCGACGCCACCCGGTTCGACCCGGCGTTCTTCGGGATTTCGCCGCGCGAAGCCGTCGCGATGGATCCGCAGCAGCGGCTGCTCCTGGAGGTTTGCTGGGAGGTGTTCGAGCGCGCCGGGATCGACCCCGCCGCGCTCCAGGGCACCCCGGCGGGCGTGTTCGTCGGCATGACCGACCAGGCGTACGGCTCGGGGGGTTCCGAGGGCGAGGACTACCTGGTCACCGGCGCGGTGTCCAGCGTCGCCTCCGGCCGGATCGCCTACGTCCTCGGCCTGGAGGGGCCGGCCGTCACGGTCGACACGGCGTGCTCGTCCTCGCTGGTGGCCCTGCACCTCGCGGCGCAGTCGCTGCGCTCGGGCGAGTGCTCGATGGCGCTGGCCGGTGCGTCGATGGTGATGTCGACGCCGAGCCAGTTCCTCGGCTTCAGCCGCCAGCGCGGGCTCGCGCCCGACGGCCGCTGCAAGCCGTTCGCCGCCTCCGCCGACGGGTTCGCCCTCGCCGAGGGCGTCGGCGTCCTGCTGGTGGAGCGGCTGTCCGACGCGCGCCGCCACGGGCACCCGGTGCTCGCGGTGCTGCGCGGGTCGGCGATCAACTCCGACGGCGCGTCCAACGGCCTGACCGCCCCGAACGGCCGGTCCCAGCAGCGGGTCATCCGCGCCGCGCTGGCCGGCGCGGGCCTGCGGCCGTCCGAAGTGGACGTCGTGGAGGCGCACGGCACCGGGACCCCGCTGGGCGACCCGATCGAGGCGCAGGCCCTGATCGCCGCGTACGGGCCGGACCGCGAACGTCCGTTGCTCGTGGGGTCGCTGAAGTCGAACCTCGGGCACACACAGACCGCGTCCGGTGTCGCCGGCGTGATCAAGATGGTCGAAGCGATGCGGCACGGGCAGCTGCCGAAGACCCTGCACCTCGACGAGCCGACCGCGGAGGTCGACTGGTCGTCCGGCGTGGTGGAGCTGGCGGCCGAGGACCGGGCGTGGCCCGAGACCGGGGCCCCGCGACGCGCGGGCGTGTCGGCGTTCGGCATCAGCGGCACCAACGCGCACGTGATCCTGGAGCAAGCACCCGAAGCGGCTCCGGTGGACGCATTGCCGGACACCGTGGGTACGTGGGTCCTGTCGGCCCGGTCCGAGGCGGCTGTGCGCGAGCAGGCAGCGGCACTGGCGGAGACCGAGCACGGCGTCGCCGAGGTCGGCTGGTCGCTGGTCAGCACCCGGTCGGCGTTCGAGTACCGGGCCGCGGTCGTCGGCGATCGGGACGACCTCCTGGCCGGGTTGCACGAGCTGGCTGCCGGAGGCCCGGTAACCACCGGGACCGCGGGGGAGACCGTGTTCGTCTTCCCCGGTCAGGGCGCGCAGTGGGCAGGCATGGCCGTCGACCTGCTCGACGAGGCCGCCTTCGCCGAACGGATCGCCGAGTGCGCGGCCGCGCTGGCCCCGCACGTGGACTGGTCGCTGACCGACGTCCTGGGCGACGCCGAGGCCCTGGAACGGGTCGAGGTCGTGCAGCCGGCGTCGTGGGCGGTGATGGTTTCCCTGGCCGCGCTCTGGCGGGCGCACGGGGTCGAGCCCGACGCCGTCGTCGGCCACTCGCAGGGCGAGATCGCCGCCGCCGTGGTCGCGGGTGGACTGTCTCTTGAGGACGGTGCCCGGATCGTCGCCCTGCGCAGCAAGGCGATCGCCGCCGGACTCGCCGGGCGCGGCGGGATGGCGTGGATCGCGGCCCCGGAAGCCGTGCTCACGCCGCTGCTGGAGCCGTACGACGGCCGGATCTCCGTCGCCGCCGTGAACGGGCCGGGCTCGGTCGTCGTCTCCGGCGAGGTCGAGGCCCTGGAAGCGCTGCTCGCCGAAGCCGGTGACCTGCGGGTCCGCCGGGTCCCGGTGGACTACGCCTCGCACTCGGCCGCGGTCGAAGCGATCGAGGCCGAACTGCGCGACGTCCTCGCGCCGGTCCGGCCCCGGCCGTCGGCGATCACCTACATCTCCGGCGTCACCGGTACGCGGGTGGACACCGAAACGCTCGACGCCGGGTACTGGTACCGCAACCTGCGTCAGCCGGTCCGGTTCCACGACGCCACGAAGACGCTCATCGAAGCCGGACATCGGTTCTTCGTCGAGGTCAGCCCGCACCCGGTGCTCGGCGGCGGTATCGAAGAGACCCTGGACGAGGCGCAGGAGAGCGCCGCCGTCGTCGGCACCCTGCGCCGCAACGCGGGCGACCCCCGGCGGTTCCTGACCTCGCTGGCGCAGCTGTGGGCCCACGGCCACGATGTCGACTGGTCGGTCCGCTATCCGGTCAAGCGCACGGTTCCGCTCCCGACCTACCCGTTCCAGCGTAACCGGTTCTGGCTCGAACCCCGGTCCGCGGCACCGGCGGTCCGGTCCACAGTGGATGAACTGCGCTACGAGGTCCGCTGGAGTCCCGTGGCCACCCCGCGTGCCGCCTCGCTCGATGCCGGCTGGCTGGCCGTCGTGCCCGCCGGGCACGACTTCCGGGAGCTGCTCGGCCTGGACCTCCGCCTGCTCGAAGTGTCCACGGAGGACCGTGAAGAGCTGGCGGAGCTGCTGGCCGCGGAAGCACCGCCCACCGGTGTCGTCTCCCTGCTGGCGCTCGACGACGAGCCGCACGCCGAACACCCCGTGCTCACCGCGGGTCTGGCCGGCAACGTCCTGCTGACGCAAGCCCTGGCCGACGCCGGGATCATCGCTCCGCTGTGGTTCGCGACCCGCGGCGCCGTCTCGGCCGAGCCGGGCGAACCCCTGGTGAACGCCGCCCAGGCGATGGCCTGGGGCCTCGGCGGGATCCTCGGGCTCGACCAGCCCGACCGCTGGGGCGGCCTCGTCGACCTGCCGCCCGTCGCCGACGCCGCGACCGCCGGCCGGCTCGCGGCCGTGCTCACCGGCCACGACGGTGAGGACCAGGTGGCGCTGCGACCGTCCGGGGTGTTCGCCCGCCGGCTGGTCCGCGCGGCGGCGTCCCCGCCCGTCCGCTGGCGGCCGCACGGCACAGCGCTGGTCACCGGCGGTACCGGCGCGCTCGGCGGACAGGTTGCCCGCTGGCTCGCCGCGAACGGTGCCGAGCACGTGGTGCTCGTGAGCCGCAAGGGCGAAGACGCGCCCGGGGCCGCGGAACTCATGGGCGAGCTGTCCGCACTCGGAGCGAAGGTCACCGTCGCGGCCTGCGACGTCTCGGACCGCGACGCGCTGCGCGAGCTGCTCGCGGAGCTACCGCCGGTGAACGCCGTGGTCCACACGGCGGGCGCGGTGGACGTCGAACGCCCGATCACCGCCGTCACCCTGGCCGACTTCGCCGAGCTGGCCGAGGCCAAGGTGCGCGGTGCGCGGAACCTCGACGAGCTGTGCGGCGACCTGGACGCGTTCATCCTGTTCTCCTCCGGCGCCGGCGTCTGGGGCAACGCGGGCCAGGCGGGCTACGCCGCCGCGAACGCCTTCCTCGACGCGCTGGCTCACCAGCGCCGCGACCGCGGGGTGCCGGCGACGTCGATCGCCTGGGGTGCCTGGGCGGGCGGGGGCATGGTGGACGAGAACGTCGGCGCGCAGCTCGAGCGGCGCGGGGTCCCGATGATGCGGCCCGAGCTGGCCGTCACCGCGATCCAGCCGTCGGTCGACACCGGCCGCCCGGCCGGCGTCGTCGCCGACATCGACTGGGCGAAGTTTACCCCGCTCTACACCGCGGCGCGACCGCGCCCCCTGCTGCGCGAGCTACCCGAAGCGCAGCAAGAGTCCTCTGTGGACAGCGACGGCGAGCTGGTGAAGCGGCTGCGGGCGGCGTCGGAAAGCGAACGCGAGCGGGTCGTGCTCGACCTGGTCCGCGGCGAGGTCGCCACGGTGCTCGGCTTCCCCGGCCGCGACGTCGTCCGGCCTGCGCAGACGCTGAAGGAGCTGGGGTTCGACTCGCTGACCGCGCTCGACCTGCGCAACCGGCTCGCCGCGGCGACCGGCCTGAGGCTGCCCGCCACGCTGGTCTTCGACTACCCGACGCCCACCGCCGTCGCGCAGCACGTGCTCGAAGGCCTCTTCACCGAGGACACCGCAGCCGACGAGCTGGACCGGATCGAGGCCGCACTGGCAGCCCTGCCGACCGAGCTGGTCACCGCCCGGCTGCGGAAGCTGCTGTGGAAGTGGGACGACGCGGGCGACGACGGCGACGACGACGGCCTGGAACTCGACACCGCGACCGACGACGAGATGTTCGCGGCGATCGACCGAGAACTCGGAATCTCTTGACGTGACCGAATACCAGGAGCGGACGCAGATGCGCAACGAGGACAAGCTCCGTGACTACCTCAAGCGGGTCACGGCCGATCTGAAGCTGGCCAACCGCCGCCTGCAGGACGTCACCGAGCGCCGCGGCGAACCGATCGCCGTGGTGTCGATGAGCTGCCGGTTCCCGGGCGGGGTCAACGATCCCGAGCAGCTCTGGGACCTGCTCGCCGAGGGCCGGGACGCCGTCTCGCCCTGGCCCGCCGACCGCGGCTGGGACCCCGACCTCTACGACCCCGACCCCGAACGGGTCGGCCGCAGTTACGTGCGCGACGGCTGCTTCCTGACCGACGCCGCGCAGTTCGACCCCGCGTTCTTCGGCATCTCCCCGCGCGAGGCCGTGGCGATGGACCCGCAGCAGCGGCTCCTGCTGGAGACCACTTGGGAGGCCTTCGAGCGCGCGAAGCTCGACGCGGCGGCCCTGCGCGGCAGCTCGACCGGCGTGTTCGTCGGGGCCAGCAACCAGGGTTACGCCGGCGGCATGGTCACCGCGCCCGAAGGTCTGGAGGGGCTGCTGCTCACCGGCGGTTCGGCCGCCGTGCTGTCCGGCCGGCTCGCCTACACGTTCGGGCTGGAGGGCCCGGCCGTCACCGTCGACACCATGTGCTCGTCGTCGCTGGTCGCCCTGCACCTGGCGGTTTCCGCGCTGCGCAACGACGAGTGCTCGATGGCGCTGGCGTGCGGCGCGACCGTGATGGCCAACCCCCGCAACTTCGTCGAGTTCAGCCGCCAGCGCGGCCTGTCCGCCGACGGCCGCTGCCGCGCCTTCTCCGCCGACGCCGACGGGACCGGCTGGGGCGAGGGCGTCGGCGTCGTGCTGCTGGAGCGGCTGTCCGACGCGCGCCGCAACGGCCACCCGGTGCTCGCGGTCATCCGCGGCACCGCGATCAACCAGGACGGCGCGTCGAACGGCCTGACCGCCCCCAACGGGCTTTCGCAGCAGCGCGTGATCGAGGCCGCCCTGGCCAACGCGCGGCTGGCGCCCGAGCAGGTCGACGTCGTCGAGGCGCACGGCACCGGCACCAAGCTGGGCGACCCCATCGAGGCGCAGGCCCTGCAGGCCACCTACGGCCGCGACCGCGAACGACCGCTGCTGCTCGGCACGGTCAAGTCGAACATCGGCCACACCCAGGCGGCCTCCGGGGTCGCCGGCGTGATCAAGATGGTCCTGGCCCTGCGCGCGGGCATCCTGCCGAAGACGCTGTTCGTCGGCGAGCCGACCCCGCACGTCGACTGGACCGACGGCGCGGTCTCGCTGCTCACCGAGCAGCAGGAATGGCCCGAGACGGGTGCGCCGCGCCGAGCCGGGGTCTCTTCATTCGGCGGCAGCGGCACCAACGCGCACGTCGTACTGGAAGGCGTCACCGACGAACCCGCGGTCGCCTCGGAGTCTACTGTGGACACCGCGGTGTGGGTGTTGTCGGGCCGTTCCGACGCCGCGTTGAAGGCCCGCGCGGCGGAGCTGGCGGAGCTGCGGGACGCGAACGTCGCCGACGTCGGCTGGTCCCTGGCCACCACGCGCTCGGCGTTCGAGCACCGCGCCGCGGTGATCGGCCGGGACCTGGTCGCGGGCCTCCGCGAGATCGCCGAAGCCGGCACGGCCGCCGGTGGCGCGGCGGTCGGTGGCGAGGCCCAGGTCGTGGGCGGCACCGTGCTGGTCTTCCCCGGCCAGGGCGCCCAGTGGGCCGGGATGGCCGTGGACCTGCTGGCTTCCTCACCGGTGTTCGCGGCCCGGATGGCCGAGTGCGCCTCGGCGCTGGAAACCTTCGTGGACTGGAAGCTGACCGACGTCCTCGGTGACGCGGCGGCCCTCGAACGCGTCGACGTCGTCCAGCCGGTTTCGTGGGCGGTCATGGTGTCGCTCGCCGCGTTGTGGGCGGCGCACGGCGTCACGCCGGACGCCGTCGTCGGGCACTCGCAGGGTGAGATTGCCGCCGCCGTGGTCGCCGGTGCGCTGTCGCTGTCCGACGGAGCCAAGGTCGTCGCGCTGCGTAGCAAGCTGATCGCCGGCCGGCTGGCCGGCCTCGGCGCGATGGCGTCGGTCGCCGCGGCGGAAGCCCAGGTCTCGACGCTGCTCGCGGACGGTGTCTCCATCGCGGCGGTCAACGGACCCGCGTCCGTGGTGATCTCCGGCGAGATCGCCGCCGTCGAGGAGGCCCTGGCCCGCGCCGAAGCCGAAGGATTGCGCGTACGCCGGATCCCGGTGGACTACGCGTCGCACTCCGCCGTGGTCGAGGTCCTCGAAGCCGAACTGCTCGAAGCCCTGGCGGACCTCGAACCCCGCGCCCCGCGGGTCACGTTCGTCTCCAGCGTCACCGGGGAGACCGCCGAGACACTCGACGCGGCCTACTGGTACCGGAACCTGCGGCAGCGCGTGCGGTTCCAGGACGCCACCCGGACCCTCATCGCCGACGGGCACCGGTTCTTCGTCGAGTCGAGCCCGCACCCCGTCCTCGGCGGCGGCATCCAGGAAACTCTCGACGACGCGCTCGACCCCGGTTCGGCGGCCGTCGTCGGCACGCTCCGGCGTGGCGAAGGCGGCTTGACGCGGTTCCTGACCTCGGTGGCTCAGCTGTGGACGCAGGGTCACGACGTCGACTGGGCGGCCGTCTACCCCGACGCGCGGCCGGTCGCTTTGCCGACATATCCCTTCCAGCGGCAGCGCTACTGGCTGGAGGCCCCGGTCGAGACCGCCGCGGCCGACCCGGAGTTCTGGGACGCCGTCGAGGACGGCGCGCTCACCGAAGAGCTGGGTGTCACGGCCGAAACGCCCTGGCAGGAGGTGCTGCCCGCGCTGGCGGACTGGCGCCACCGCCGCACCGAGCTGTCCACAGTGGACCGGTGGCGGTACCGGATCACCTGGCACCCGGTCGCCGCCCCGGCACCCGTGCTGTCCGGGACCTGGCTGGTCGTGCACGCGCCCGACGTCTGCCTCGACGCCCTGGAGAAGGCCGGTGCGGTCGTCCGCACCCTGCGGGTCGACGAGACCGACGACCGCGCGTCGCTGGCCGAGCGGCTGCGGGACGAGTCCGACGTCGCGGGCGTGCTGTCGCTGCTCGCGCTCGACGAGCGTCCCCACGCTATGCACCCGGTGCTCTCCCGGGGACTTGCGGCGAACCTCCTGCTCTCGCAGGCCCTCGGCGACGCCGGGATCGCCGCGCCGCTGTGGCTCGCGACGCAGGGCACCGCGGTCGTCGTGCCCGGCGACATGGCACCGAACCCGGGCCAGGCCACGACCTGGGGCCTCGGCCGGGTCCTCGCCCTCGAACACCCCGACCGCTGGGGTGGCCTGGTCGACCTGCCGGAAACCCTGGACGAGCAGGCCGCGGCCCGGCTCTGCGCCGCGCTCGCCGGGATCGGCGACGAGGACCAGCTGGCCGTCCGCGACTCCGGGATGTACCAGCGTCGCCTTCGTCGGGCTCCGGTCGAAGGCAGCGCCCCCGAGTGGCGGACCAGCGGCACCGCGCTGATCACCGGTGGCACCGGCGGGCTCGGCGCGCACGTCGCCCGCTGGCTCGTCGGCCGCGGGGCCGAGCACCTGGTGCTCACCAGCCGCCGCGGTCCCGGCGCACCCGGCGCCGCTGAGTTGCGCGAAGAACTCACGGCGCTCGGTGTCGAGGTGACCATCGCCGCCTGCGACGTCGCCGACCGCGAGGCACTGACTTCGCTGGTCAGCGGCCTGCCGGGCATCCGCGCGGTCGTGCACACCGCCGGGGTCGGCCTGCTGGCGCCGCTCACCGACACGACGTTGCCCGAGTTCGAAGAGGGCGCCCGCGCGAAGCTCGCCGGCGCCCGTCACCTCGACGCGCTGTTCGCTGAGGCCGACCTCGACGCTTTCGTCCTGTACTCCTCGGTCGCCGGCGTGTGGGGCAGTGGCGACCACGGCGCGTACGCCGCCGCGAACGCCTTCGTCGACGCGCTCGCCGAGAGCCGCCGCGCTCGCGGGCTCGCCGGGACCTCGGTCGCCTGGGGCATCTGGGCCGGCGACGGCATGGTCTCCGACGTCGTCGCCGATCAGCTCAAGTGGCGCGGGATCCCGTTCATGGCCCCGGAACCGGCCCTGCTCGGGCTCGGCCAGGTCCTCGACCACGACGAGCCGTTCCTGGCCGTCGCCGACATCGACTGGGAGCGGTTCGTCCCGGTCTTCACCGCCGCCCGCCCGCGGCCGCTGCTGTCCGAGGTGCCCGAGGTCGCGGCCGTGCTGGCCGCCGAGGCGGAGGTCACCGAGGAGGAGACCGGCGCGTCGGGAGCGTTGCGCGCCAAGCTGTCCGCACTGTCCGAACCGGACCAGGAGCGCGAACTGCTCGGGCTGGTCCGCAAGCACGCGGCCGCCGTGCTCGGGTACGCCGGGCCGGAGGACGTCGACGCCTCCCGCGCGTTCCGGGAGCTGGGCTTCGACTCGCTGACCGCGATCGAGCTGCGCAACCGGCTCACCGCCGCCACCGGCCTGAAGCTGTCCGCCACCCTCGTGTTCGACTACCCGAACGCGACGACCCTGGCGCGGCACGTCCGCACCGAGGTCCTCGGCGCCCCGGCGCCCGCTGTCGCCGCGCCGGTCACGGCGACCGACGAGCCCCTCGCCATCGTCGGCATGAGCTGCCGGTTCGCCGGCGGCATCGGCAGCCCGCGGCAGCTGTGGGACCTGATGATGGCCGAGGCGGACGCCATCGGCGAGTTCCCCGGCGACCGCGGCTGGCAGCCCGGCGCGCTCTACGACCCCGACCCGGACAGCGCCGGCCACAGCTACACCCGCGCGGGCGGCTTCCTCTACGACGCCGCCGAGTTCGACCCGGGCTTCTTCGGCATCAGCCCGCGCGAAGCCCTCGCGATGGACCCGCAGCAGCGCGTCGTCATGGAAGCGTCCTGGGAGGCTTTCGAAGACGCCGGGTTCGACCAGGCCGCCGTCCGCGGCAGCCGCACCGGCGTGTTCGTCGGCGCCAGCGGCCACGACTACGGCCAGCGGCTGCGCGAAGTCCCCGAAGGCGTCGAGGGTCACCTGGTCACCGGCGGCACCGGCAGCGTCACGTCGGGCCGCGTCGCCTACACCTTCGGGCTCGAAGGCCCGGCGGTCACGATCGACACCGGCTGCTCGTCGTCGCTGGTCGCGCTGCACCTGGCCGGCCAGGCGCTGCGGTCGGGGGAGTGCGACCTCGCGCTCGCCGGCGGCGTCGCGGTGATGTCGACCCCGGCGCCGTTCGTCGCGTTCAGCCGTCAGCGCGCGCTGGCCGCCGACGGCCGGAGCAAGCCGTTCTCCGCCGAGGCCGACGGCATGGGCCTGGCCGAGGGCGTCGGCATGCTGCTCGTCGAGCGGCTTTCCGACGCGAAGCGCAAGGGACACCGCGTACTCGCCGTGGTCCGCGGCACCGCGACCAACCAGGACGGCGCGTCCAACGGCCTGACCGCCCCGAACGGCCCGTCGCAGCAGCGCGTGATTCTCTCGGCGCTGGCCGCGGCCGGGCTCGAACCGTCCGAAGTGGACGCCGTCGAGGCGCACGGCACGGGCACCACGCTGGGCGACCCGATCGAGGCGCAGGCGCTGATGGCCACCTACGGCCGCGACCGCGTGGCCCCGCTGTGGCTCGGTTCGGTCAAGTCGAACATCGGGCACAGCCAGGCCGCCGCGGGCGCCGCCGGCGTCATCAAGATGGTGCTGGCCATGCGTCACGGCGTCCTGCCGCGCTCGCTGCACTCGGAGCACCCGTCGCCGCACGTCGACTGGTCGTCCGGGGCCCTCGAACTGCTCACCGAGGCCACGCCGTGGCCGGACAAGCCGGGACCGCGCCGCGTCGGCGTGTCCTCGTTCGGCGTCGGCGGCACCAACGCCCACGTCGTGCTCGAACACGATCCCGCTCCCGAACCGATCGCCGAGCGCGCGCCGGTCGCGGGACCGGTGCCGTGGGTGCTTTCGGCCCGCTCGGCGGCCGGACTGCCCGCGCAGGCCGCGAAACTGGCCGCCTCCGCGGCCGCGGACATCGCGGACGTCGGCTGGTCCCTCGCCTCGACGCGGACCGCGTTCGAGCACCGTGCCGTCGTGCTCGGCGACGACCGGGACGCGCTGCTGGCCGGCCTGAACGACCTCACCACCGGAACGCCGAACGCGTCGGTGGTCACTGGAGTGGCGGGTGCGGTGGGCCGGACGGTGTTCGTCTTCCCGGGCCAAGGTGCGCAATGGACCGGGATGGCGGCCGAACTGCTCGACTCGTCGCCGGTGTTCGCGGCGCGGTTCGCGGAGTGCGTGGCCGCTCTGGAATCCTTTGTGGACTGGTCGCCGATCGTCGAGCTGCGCGACGGGTCGCTGGACCGGGTCGATGTCGTGCAGCCCCTGTCGTGGGCGGTGATGGTCTCCCTGGCCGCGCTCTGGCAGTCACACGGTGTCGAGCCGGCCGCGGTGGTGGGTCACTCCCAGGGTGAGATCGCCGCGGCGGTGGTCACGGGTGGACTGTCGCTGGTGGACGGTGCCCGCGTGGTCGCGCTGCGGAGCAAGGCGATCGCCGCCGGGCTCGCGGGCCGGGGCGGGATGGCGTCGGTCGCGCTCGGCGCCGAGCAGCTCGAGAGGCTCCTGTCCGAATGGGCCGGCCGGATCACGATAGCGGCCTTCAACAGCCCGTCGTCGACCGTCGTCTGCGGCGAGCCCGACGCTCTGGTCGAACTGCTCGCCCAATGCGTGGCCGACGGCGTCCGCGCCCGGCTGATCCAGGTGGACTACGCCTCGCACTCGGCGCACGTGGAAGCGATCGAAGCCGAGCTGCTCGACGTGCTCGCCGCGATCGAACCGCGGACCGGCGAGGTCCCGTTCTACTCGACGGTGACGGCCGAGCCGATCGACACCGCGACGCTCGACGCCGGGTACTGGTACCGCAACCTGCGTCAACCGGTGCTGTTCACCCAGACCGTCGAGGCGCTCGCGGCGCGCGAGCACTCCGCGTTCGTCGAGGTCAGCCCGCATCCGGTCGTCACGTCCGCGATCGCCGAGGCCGTCCCGGACGCCGTCGCGACCGGTACGCTGCGGCGCGGCGAGGGCGGCCTCGCGCGGTTCCGGACGTCCCTATCCGAGCTGCACGTGCGCGGCGTCGACGTCGACTGGGCGCCGGTCTTCCCGGGTGCCGCGACGATCCCGCTGCCCACCTACGCCTTCCAGCACCAGCGCTACTGGCTGGACGTGCCCGACCACGCCACCGACCCGCTGGACGACGAGTTCTGGGCCGCCGTCGAGCAGGCCGACTTCGGAGCGCTCGCCGCCTGGCGTACCCAGCGGCAAGCCGGGTCCACTGTGGACGGCTGGCGGTACCGCGTCGAGTGGACCCCGCTCGCCGTCGCGTCCGGAACCATCGTCGCGAACTGGCTCGTCATCGCTCCGGCCGGGCACGACGCGCAGGAGCTGGCCGACGGACTCGGCGCGCGCCTGCTGGAACTCCCGTCCGATGTGGACCGCGAGCGATGTGCCGAGCTGCTTCGCGCCGCAGGACCGTGTGAAGGCGTGCTTTCGTTGCTCGCCCTCGACGGCTTCGAAGCGAACTTGACGCTGCTGCACGCCCTCGGCGACGCGGGCATCGACGCGCCGCTCTGGTGGGCCACCAACGGCGCGGTCAGCACCAGCGCCACCGACCCGATCCGGGCCGCCGACCAGGCGCTGACCTGGGGCTTCGGCCGGATCGCAGCCATGGAGTACCCGCAGCGCTTCGGCGGTCTCGTCGACCTTCCGGCCGACCTCGACGGCCGCGGGATCGCCCGGCTCGCCGCCATCCTCGGCGCGCCCGGCCCCGAGGACCAGGTCGCGGTGCGCGCCTCCGGCGTCTTCGGCCGCCGCTTGGTCCGCGCGGCACCGGCCGGCGACTCGGCGACGCCGTGGCAGGCGTCCGGCACCGTGCTGCTCACCGGCGGCACCGGCGGGATCGGCCCGCACCTCGCCCGCTGGCTCGCCCGCGCGGGCGCCGAACGGCTGGTGCTCACCAGCCGGCGTCACCAGGACGTCCCCGAGCTGACCGCCGAACTGGCGGACCTCGGCACCGAGCTGACCGTCGCGACCTGCGACGTCGCCGACCGCGACCAGCTGGGCGAACTGCTGGACGGGCTGCCGGACCTGACCGCGGTGGTGCACGCCGCCGCGGTGCTCGACGACGGCGTCCTCGACGGCCTCACCGCCGAGCGGATCGCCAACGTCCTGCGCCCCAAGGCCGACGCCGCGCGGCACCTGCACGAGCTGACCGCGGACCGCGACCTCGCGGCGTTCGTCCTGTTCTCCTCGCTGGCGGGCACGCTCGGCGGTCCGGGACAGGCGAGCTACGCCGCGGCCAACACCTACCTCGACGCGCTCGCCCGCGAGCGCCGCGCCGCCGGCCTGCCCGCGACGGCGATGGCGTGGGGTGCGTGGGCCGGCGGCCGAGGTGAAGGCCTCGCCGCGCAAGGCCTGCCCGCGATGGACCCCGAGCTGGCCCTCCTCGCTCTGCAACAGGCCCTCGACGAGGACGAGACCGTGCTCGCGGTCGCGGACATCCGCTGGGACCGTTACCGCAAGACCCTGGCTCAGGGGCGGCCGAGCGCCGCGCTGCTGGGGATCCCCGGAGCGGCGGCGCCGGAAGCGGTCGAAACCGGCTGGGGCCGGCGCCTGGCCGGCCTGGGCGAAGCCGAGCAGCACCGGCTGGTCCTGGCGCTGATCCAGGCCCAGGCCGCGGTGGCGCTCGGCTACCCCGGACCCGAGTCGATCGAGCCCACCCGCGCCTTCCGCGACCTCGGCTTCGACTCGCTCACCGCCGTCGACCTGCGCAACCGGCTCGGCGAGGTCACCGGCCTGCGGCTGCCGGTCACGCTGGTCTTCGACCACCCGACCGCCGTCGCGCTCGCCGGGCACGTCCGGCGCGAACTGGTGGGCGGCACAGTCGCCGAAACCGCGGTTCCGCTGGTGGCGGGTACCGACGAGCCGATCGCCATCGTCGCGATGTCCTGCCGCTACCCCGGCGGCGTGACCGGCCCCGAGGAGCTGTGGCGGCTTGTCGCCGACGGCGTCGACGCGGTCGGGGAGTTCCCGGCCGACCGCGGCTGGGACGTCGACGGGCTCTTCGACCCCGACCCGGACAAGCCGGGCACCTTCTACACGCGCGGCGGCGGCTTCCTGCACGACGCGGCCGACTTCGACCCGGCGTTCTTCGGGATCGCGCCGCGCGAGGCCCCCGCGATCGACCCGCAGCAGCGGCTGCTCCTGGAGACGTCGTGGGAGGCCGTCGAGCGCGCCGGCATCGACCCGGCGCTGCTGCGCGGCAGCCGGACCGGCGTGTTCGTCGGCTCCAACTACCACGACTACGGCGCCCGGGTGCGGCACGCGCCCGGCGAGTTCGAGGGACACCTCGCGACCGGCAGCGCGGGCAGCGTCGCGTCCGGCCGGATCGCCTACACCTTCGGCCTCGAAGGCCCGGCGGTCACGGTCGACACGGCGTGTTCGTCCTCCCTGGTCGCACTGCACTGGGCGGTCAAGGCCCTGCGCTCGGGCGAGTGCGACCTCGCGCTGGCCGGCGGCGTCACGGTGATCTCCTCGGTCGACACGTTCGTCGAGTTCAGCCGGCAGCGCGCCCTGTCGCCGGACGGCCGGTGCCGCGCGTTCTCCGCGGACGCCGACGGCGCGGGCTGGGCCGAGGGCGTCGGCATGGTGCTGGTGGAACGGCTTTCCGACGCGCGCCGCAACGGGCACCCGGTGCTGGCCGTCGTGCGGGGCAGCGCGGTCAACCAGGACGGCGCGTCCAACGGCATGACCGCGCCGAGCGGGCCCGCGCAGCAGCGGGTCATCCGCGCGGCGCTGGCCGACGCGGCCCTCACACCGTCCGATGTGGACGCCGTCGAGGCGCACGGGACGGGCACCCCGCTGGGCGACCCGATCGAGGCGCAGGCACTCATCGCCACCTACGGCCAGGACCGGGAACGGCCGCTGTGGCTGGGTTCGGTGAAGTCCAACATCGGGCACACCCAGGCCGCGTCGGGCATCGCGGGCGTGATCAAGATGGTGCAGGCGCTGCGCAACGGCGTCCTGCCGCGGACATTGCACGCCGAGACCCCCTCGCCGCACATCGACTGGTCCGCCGGGCAGGTCCGGCTGCTGTCCGAGCCGGTCGAGTGGGCCGCGAACGGCCACCCGCGTCGCGCCGCCGTGTCCTCGTTCGGAGTCAGCGGCACCAACGTGCACACGATCATCGAAGAGGCACCGTCACTGCCCGAGACGGCCGAAGTCGTCACGCGGCAACGATTCACGGCCTGGCCGGTGTCGGCCCGATCCGAAGCCGCGCTGCGCGGCCAGGCCCGGCGGCTGCTGGACGCGACCGAGTCCGAAGTGGACGCGGCCGACGTCGCCCGTTCCCTGTCCGCCCGCGCGAAGTTCGGGCACCGCGCGGTGGTCGTCGGCGAAAGCCTCGGCGAACTGCGCGAGGGGCTGGCCGCGCTGGCCGCGGACCGGCCCGCCGCCGGGCTGCGGCAGCACGTCGCCCGTTCCGGCCGGACGGCGTTCCTGTTCACCGGACAGGGTGCGCAGCGGCTCGGCATGGGACAGGAGCTGTACGAGCGGTTCCCCGTCTTCGCCGATGCCTTCGACGCGGTCTGCGCGCACTTCGACCTGCCGTTGCGTGACGTCGTCTTCGGCGACGACGCCGCCCGGCTTGACCGGACCGGCTGCACCCAGCCCGCGCTGTTCGCGGTCGAGGTGGCGTTGTTCCGGCTCCTGGAATCCTGGAACGTCCGCGCGGACTTCCTCGCGGGTCACTCGATCGGCGAACTGGCCGCGGCGCACGTCGCCGGCGTCTTTTCCCTGTCCGACGCGGCGAAGCTGGTCGCCGCGCGCGGCCGGTTGATGGAGGCCCTGCCCGAGGGCGGGGCCATGGTGGCGATCGGCGTCCCCGAGGACGATGTCGCCCCGCTGCTGGACGACCGGGTCTCGCTGGCCGCGGTGAACGGACCCGAAGCCGTTGTCGTCTCGGGTGAGACCGAAGCCGTGCTGGCGCTCAAGGAGCACTTCGACGCGCTGGGCCGCAAGACCAAGCGATTGGACGTCTCGCACGCCTTCCACTCGCCGCTGATGGACCCGATGCTCGCCGAGTTCGCCGCGGTCGCGGAGGGTCTGGCCTACGACCGGCCGCGGATCCCGATCGTGTCGGCCGGCGACGTCGCGACGCCGGAGTACTGGGTGCGGCACGTGCGGGAAGCCGTCCGGTTCGCCGACGGCATCCGCGAGCTGGCCGCGGAAGGCGTGAACCGGTTCGTCGAGCTGGGTCCGGACGCGGTGCTCGCCGCGCTGGTCCCGGACTGCGCCGGCCCCGCCGAGCTGAGCGTGGGATCGGTGCTGCGCAAGGGACACGACGAGGAACGGTCCCTGCTCACCGCACTCGCCGGATTGCACACCGCCGGCGTCGACGTCGACTGGGCCGCGGTGCTCACCGGCGGCCGGCACGTCGAACTGCCGACGTATGCGTTCCAGCGCGAACGCTACTGGCTCGACGTCCCGGCCGTGGCCGGTGACGTCACCGGCGCCGGGCTCAGCGGTACCGAGCACCCGCTGCTGGGCGCGTCGGTCTCGCTCGCCGGTTCGGATGGCGCGCTGTTCACGAGCCTGCTCTCGACGACCAGCCACCCGCTGCTCGCGCAGCACGTCGTGCTCGGCAGCGTGCTGCTGCCCGGGACGGCGTTCATGGAACTGGCCGTGCACGCGGCGGACAAGGTCGGCTGCGAACGCGTCGAGGAGCTGACCCTCGCCGCGCCGCTGGTGCTGCCGGAGACCGGCGGGGTGCGGCTGCAGGTCGCGGTCGGCGGGCCCGACCGGTTCGGCACCCGCTCGATCGACATCTACTCCCGCCCGGGCGAGGCCATGGAGGACGAGCCGTGGACCACGCACGCCAGTGGCTCGCTCGCCGCGGCGGCGGCCCCCGCGGCCGGTGACCTGACCGGGGCCTGGCCGCCCGCCGGCGCCGAGCCGATCGACCTGGACGGGCTCTACGACCGCATCGCGGCCAACGGGTTCGCCTACGGGCCCGCGTTCCAGGGCCTGCACCGGGCCTGGCGCGTCGGCGACGAGATCTTCGCCGAGGTCGACCTGCCGGAGGAAGAGCGGGCGGAGGCCGAACGCTTCGGCCTGCACCCGGCGCTGCTGGACGCGGCCCTGCACACCGTGGCCCTGCGCGACGAAAGCCGTGCGGTGCTGCCGTTCGCGTGGTCGGGGGTGACCCTGCACGCCGGCGGCGCGTCGGCGCTGCGGGTGCGTGTCACCGGGCAAGGCGACGACACGGTGGCCCTGGTGGTCGCCGACCAGCACGGGCTGCCGGTGGCCACCATCGGCTCGCTCACGCTGCGACCGGTGTCGGCCGAGCAGCTCGACGTCGCGCGGTCGGCGTACCACGAGTCGCTGTTCCGGGTGGGCTGGGTGATGGCCCCGATCACCCCGGTCAGCCACTCGGCGGCCGAGCGCTGGGCGGTCGTCGGGCACGACGTCGGCGTCCGCGTCACCAAGGCCCTCGGCACGGCGGGTGTCCCGGTGGAGTCCTACCCGGACTTCGACGCGCTCGGCGCGGCCGTGGCGGCGGGTGCCCCGGCGCCCGAGGTGGTCGTGATGACCAGCGGCCCGCAGGAGGACCAGGACGTCGCGCGCGCCGTCCGGACCGCGACGCACGGCGCGCTGGAGCAGGTGCAGGGGTGGCTGGCGAGCGAGCGGTTCGCCGGCTCGCGCCTGGTGTTCGTCACCCGGGGCGCGATCGCGACCCGCGTCGGCGAAGGCATCACCGACCTCGCGACGGCGGCGGTCGTCGGCCTGGTCCGCTCCGCGCAGTCGGAGAACCCCGGCCGGTTCGTGCTGGTCGACCTCGACGACCGCGAAGTCTCCTACGCGGCGCTCCCGTCGGCGGTGGCCTGCGGCGAGCCGCACGTCGCGGTCCGGATCGGCGCGATCCAGGTGCCGCGCCTCGCCCGCGTCCCGGCCACCAGCCCGGCGCCGGTCCCCGAGTGGGACCCCGAGGGCACGGTGCTGATCACCGGGGCCACCGGGACGCTCGGCACGCTCGTCGCCCGGCACCTGGTGACCGCCCGCGGCGCCCGGCGGCTGGTGCTGACCAGCCGGCGCGGGCCGGCCGCGGAAGGCGCCCGGGAGCTGGTCGAAGAGCTGACGGCGTGGGGCGCGGACGTCACCATGGCCGCCTGCGACGTCGCCGACCGGGATTCCCTGGCCGCGCTACTGGCGGCGGTGCCCGCCGAGCACCCGCTGACCGCGGTGGTGCACACGGCCGGCGTCCTCGACGACGGCGTCGTGTCCGCGTTGACCACCCGCCAGCTGGACACGGCGCTGCGGCCCAAGGTCGACGCGGCCTGGCACCTGCACGAGCTGACCGCCGGGATGAACCTGGCCGGGTTCGTGGTGTTCTCCTCGCTGGCCGGCACGTTCGGCGGCACGGGCCAGGCGAACTACGCGGCGGCCAACGCGTTCCTCGACGCGCTGGCGCACGTGCGCCGGGCGCAGGGCCTGCCGGGGCTGTCGCTGGCGTGGGGCCTGTGGGCCGAACGCAGCGGCATGACCGGCAAGCTCGGGGAGGCGGACCTTTCGCGGCTCGCGCGCGGCGGCGTCGAGCCGATGCCGTCGGAGGAGGGCCTGGACCTGTTCGACGTGGCCTGCACCCTCGACGAGGCGGTGCTGCTGCCGGTGCGGCTGGTCGTGGAGGCCATGCGCGACCGCGTCGGCGAAGACGCGATCCCGGTGATCCTCCGCAGCTTGATCCGCACCCCGGTCCGGCGCGCGGTCCGGGCGACGACGGCCCCGGCCGACCCGGTGGACAGCCTGACCCACCGCCTGGCGGGAATGTCGGAGGCCGAGCGCGACGGAGCGTTGCTGGACCTGGTCCGCACCCACGCGGCGACGGTCCTCGGTTACGCGGGCCCGGACGCGATCGAGCCGGACCGAGGGTTCTTGGAGCTGGGCTTCGACTCGCTGAGCGCGGTGGAGCTGCGCAATCTTTTGGGGGCGGCGACGGGCCTGAGGCTGCCGGCAACGCTGCTGTTCGACTACCCGTCGACGACGGTGCTGGTGGAGTACCTGAGGTCCGAGCTGGTCCCGGACGTCCCGGCGGCGATCCTTCCCGCGTTGGCCGAGCTGGATCGGGTGGAGTTCGCGTTGCCGGAGCTGCTGGCGGACGCACAGGCCCGGGAGACGTTGGGGAGCCGGCTGCAGGAGCTGCTGGCCCGGGTGAACGGCGCGTCGGCGACGGCAACGGCGGTCGAGGAGCGGCTGGAGTCGGCAACGGACGACGAGATGTTCGCCCTGATCGACGAACTCGACCTCGGCTGACCCACCAGGCGGTCCCCACCCATCCCTGGGGGCTGACCCCGGTCCAGTCTATCGGCCACCCCGGCGAAACCGGCCGAGAAGGGGAATTCCGGCGCGGTTGTCCACAACCGGGCCGGCCTGGGGACAGAGCTCCCGAGGCCGGTCCGCGGCCGCTCGCCGGCTGACCCGCGGCCGCTCGCCGACGCCGGCGTCGCGAATGACTCATTCGGGGCGCCGGAGGTCCCCAATGACCCATTCGCGACCTTGCCGGAGCGGCCGGACCCGCCACCGAGAGCCGTGACGACCTGAACGACTCGTTCATGTCGCCGGACGACATGAACGAGTCGTTCACCACGCGGCCCGCGCGGAAGGGACCGCGAAGTCTAGGGATTTGCGGGTGCCGCATGCGTTTCACTCGAGGCGACCACGCCGTGAACCTGGAGGTACCTGGTGGCACTGTCTTCGGACAAGGACAAGGTCGTCGAAGCGCTCCGGGCGTCCTTGCGGGACAACAAGCGGCTGCGGGAGCAGAACGACCGGCTCGCGGCCGCCGCCAGGGAACCGATCGCCGTCGTCGCGATGGGCTGCCGGTTCCCGGGCGGGGTGAACGACCCCGAACAGCTGTGGCAGCTGCTGCGCGACGGCACCGACGCCATCGGAACCTTCCCCGCCGACCGGAACTGGACCGCCGACGAACTCGCCGGCAGCAACACCGCCGAGGGCGGCTTCGTCGACAAAGCCGGTGACTTCGATCCCGGCTTCTTCGGCATCTCGCCGCGCGAAGCCCTCGCCATGGACCCGCAGCAGCGCCTGCTCCTCGAAGTCTCCTGGGAGACCTTCGAACGCGCGGGGCTGGACCGAAAAGCACTGCAAGCCAGCGACACCGGCGTGTTCATCGGCTGCAGCAACCAGGCCTACGGCTCCACCGACCTCGACGCCCTGCCCGACGAAGTCCGCGGCCACCTGCTCACCGGCAGCGCCGTGTCCGTCGCGTCGGGCCGGCTCGCCTACACCTTCGGCCTCGAAGGCCCCACCGTCACCGTCGACACCGCCTGCTCGTCCTCGCTCGTCGCGCTGCACCTCGCGGTGCAGGCGCTGCGCGCGGGGGAGTGCTCGATGGCGCTCGCCGGCGGCGTCACCGTGATGGCGACGCCCGCCGTGTTCGTCGAGTTCACCAGCCAGGGCGGGGTTTCCGCGTCCGGGCGCTGCCAGTCGTTCGCCGACACCGCCGACGGCACCGGCTGGGGCGAGGGCGCCGGCGTGCTGCTCGTCGAGCGGCTCTCCGACGCCCGCAAGAACGGCCACCCGGTCCTCGCCGTCCTGCGCGGCTCCGCGGTCAACTCCGACGGCGCGTCCAACGGCCTCACCGCACCCAACGGCCTGTCGCAGCAACGCGTCATCCGCGCCGCACTGGCGAACGCCGGCCTCAAACCGTCCGAAGTGGACGCCGTCGAAGCGCACGGCACCGGCACCACGCTCGGCGACCCGATCGAGGCGCAGGCCCTCCTGGCCACCTACGGCCGGGACCGCGAACACCCGCTCCGGCTGGGCTCGATCAAGTCGAACATCGGGCACACCCAGGCCGCCGCCGGCGTGGCCGGCGTGATGAAGATGGTCCTGGCCCTGCGCCACGGCGAGCTGCCCCGCACGCTGCACGTCACCGAGCCGTCCGCCCAGGTCGACTGGACGCGCGGCTCGGTCGAGCTGCTGACCGAGCACGCCGCCTGGCCCGAGACCGGCGCACCCCGCCGCGCCGGCGTGTCCTCGTTCGGTGTCGGCGGCACCAACGCCCACGTCGTCCTCGAAGCCGCACCCGCGTCCCCGCCCGAGGAAAGCGAAGCGCCGCAAGGCCCGACGACCTGGGTGTTGTCCGCCCGCACCGCCGAGGCCCTGCGCGAGCAAGCCGGCCTTCTTCGCAAGCACGTCACCGACCAGCGGCCCGGCGACGTCGGCCTGGCGCTGGCCACCGCCCGCACCGCCTGGGAACACCGCGCCGCCGTGGTCGGCGGCACCGTCGAAGACCTGGTCCGTGGGCTTGACGCGCTCGCGGACGCGACGCCGTCGGCCGAGGTCGTCCGGGGAATCGCCGCGCCGCCGGGCAAGACGGCTTTCGTCTTCCCCGGCCAGGGTGCGCAGTGGGCCGGGATGGCCGTCGGCCTGCTCGACGAGCCCGTCTTCGCGGCGCGGATGGCGGAGTGCGAGACCGCCCTGGAGTCCCATGTGGACTGGAAGCTGACCGACGTCCTGGGCGACGCGGACGCGCTGTCCCGGGTCGACGTCGTGCAGCCGGCCTCCTGGGCCGTGATGGTCTCGCTCGCCGCGCTGTGGCAGTCGGCGGGCGTGAAGCCCGGCGCCGTCGTCGGGCACTCCCAAGGTGAGATCGCCGCGGCGTGTGTCGCGGGTGCACTGTCCCTTGAGGACGGTGCCCGAGTGGTCGCGTTGCGCAGCCGGCTCATCGCCGAGCAACTCGCCGGCAAGGGCGGAATGGCGTCGGTGGCTCTGTCCCTTGAGGACGCCACCGCGCGCCTCGACGACCGGATCAGTGTCGCGGCCGTCAACGGCCCGGGCTCGGTCGTGCTTTCCGGCGAGCCGGAAGCGCTCGACGAGCTGATCGAAACCTGCGCGGCCGACGGCATCCGCGCCCGCCGCATCCCGGTGGACTACGCGTCCCACTCCGCGCACGTGGAAGCCATCGAGGACGCCCTGCGCACCGCGCTCGCCCCGATCACCCCGCGCGAAGCCGGGATCCCGCTGCACTCCTCGGTGCTCGGCGAGCGGATCGACACCAGCACGATGGACGCCGGCTACTGGTACCGGAACCTGCGTCGGACGGTCCTGTTCGACACGGCCGTGCGCGGCCTCGCCGAGGCGGGGTTCACCACGTTCGTCGAGGTCAGCGCCCATCCCGTGCTTGCCGCCGCGGTCGAGGAGACCCTGGACGAGCCCGTCGTCGTCGGGTCGCTGCGCCGCGGGGAGGGCGGCCTGCCGCGCTTCCTGACGTCGCTGGCCGAGCTGTGGAGCCACGGCGCGCCGGTCGAGTGGGCCGGGCTTTTCCCCGGCGCGCGGCTCGTCGACCTGCCCACCTACCCCTTCCAGCGCGAACGCTACTGGCTGACCGCCGCCGAAAAGGCGGCGGGCGCGGCCGACGAGCAGTTCTGGTCCGCAGTGGACAGTGGCGACACCGATGGACTCGCGGCTTCGCTGGACGTCGACGCGACCGCGCTCGCCGACGTCCTGCCCGGCCTCGCCCAGTGGCACAAACGCCGCACCGAACAGTCCGTTGTGGACAAGTGGCGTTACCGAATCGCCTGGCAGCCGGCGAGTCCGTCCCCAGTGGAGCTTTCCGGCCGCTGGCTGGTCATCGCCCCGGCCGGATACCCGGCCGGCGACCTCGTCGACGGCCTGGCCGCGCACGGCGCCGAGCCGATCCTGCTGACCGTCGATCCCGGCGCCCGGCTCCCGGAGCTGCCCACCGACGACGTCACCGGCGTCCTGTCCTTGCTCGCGTTCGCCGACGACGGCCTCTACGCCACCATCGAGCTGGTCCGGGCCGTGGCCGCGCCGCTGTGGCTGCTCACGCGCGGCGCCGTCTCCACCGGCCGCTCCGACCGGCTGACCAGCCCGGACCACGCCCGGATCTGGGGCTTGGGCCGGGTCGTGGGCCTGGAACACCCGGACCGCTGGGGCGGCCTCGTCGACCTGCCCGCAGACCTCGATGAACGCGCGTTCGGCCGCTTGGCCCGGGTGCTCGCCGACGCGAGCGAGGACCAGATCGCGATCCGCGCATCCGGAGTGCTGGCCCGCCGCCTGGTCCCGGCACCGCTCACCCGCCCGGCCCGCGAATGGCGCACGAGCGGAACCGCGCTGATCACCGGCGGCACCGGGGCGCTCGGCGCGCACGTGGCCCGCTGGCTGGCCGGCGCGGGCGCCGACCACCTCGTCTTGACCAGCCGCCGCGGCCTCGACGCGGACGGTGCCGCCGAACTCCGCGAAGAGCTGACGGCGCTCGGCGTCGAGGTGACCATCGCCGCCTGCGACGTCGCCGACCGCGACGCCCTGGCCGCCCTGCTCGCCGACATCGAGCCCCGGACCGTCGTGCACGCGGCCGGGTTGGGCCGCTCGGCCGCCCTCGCCGAGACCGACCGCGCCGAAGTCGCCGACACGCTGCGGGCGAAGGTCGAGGGCGCCGCGAACCTCGACGCTCTGCTCCCCGGAGACCTCGACGCGTTCGTGCTGTTCTCCTCCAACGCCGGCGTCTGGGGTGGTGGCGGCCAGGGTGCGTACGCCGCGGCCAACGCCTACCTCGACGCCCTCGCACAGCACCGCCGCGACCGTGGCCTGACCGCGACGTCGGTGGCGTGGGGCGCGTGGGCCGGCGCGGGCATGACCGGTGACGACTCGGGGGAGCAGCTGCGCCGCCGCGGTATCCGCGCGATGGACCCCACGCTCGCGCTCACCGTGCTGGGCCAGGCGCTCGACGCGGACGAGACCTTCTTGTCCGTCGCCGACATGGACTGGTCCCGGTTCGCCCCCGCCTTCACCGCGGGCCGCCCGCGGCCCCTGCTCGACGAGCTGCCCGGGGTCCGCGACGCCCTCGAGGCCGGGCCGGCCGAGGCCGATTCTTCCCTGGCGCACCGGCTTTCCGGCCTCACCGAGTCCGCGCGGGCGGAAGTCCTGCTGGACCTCGTGCGCGCCGAGACCGCCGCCGTGCTGGGTTACCCCGGGCCGGGTTCGGTCGAGCCGGACCGGGCCTTCCGCGACCTGGGCGTCGACTCCCTGATCGCCCTGGAAGTGCGCAACCGGCTCGTCGCGGCGACCGGGCTGAAGCTGCCCGCCGTGGTGCTCTTCGACCACCCGGACCCGCGGCGGCTCGCCGCGCTGCTGGGGCACAAGCTGCTCGGCGCCGGCCCCGTGGCGGCCGATCAGCTTGTGTCCCCAGTGGACCCCGACGAGCCGATCGCCATCGTGTCGATGGCGTGCCGCCTGCCCGGCGGCGTGCGCTCGCCGGAGGACCTGTGGGACCTGGTTTCCGCGGGCGCCGAGGGCCTGTCGGCCTTCCCCGTGAACCGAGGCTGGGCCGACAGCGTGGTCAGCGGGGTGGGCGGGTTCGTCCACGACGCCGACGAGTTCGACGCCGGCTTCTTCGGGATCTCACCGCGGGAAGCGGTCGCGATGGACCCGCAGCAGCGGCTGTTGCTGGAGAGCGCGTGGGAGGTCTTCGAGCGCGCCGGGATCGACCCGCGTTCGCTGCGCGGCAGCGCGGCCGGCGTGTTCGTCGGCTGCGGCACCCAGGGTTACGCGACCGGCCACGCCGAGGCCGCGGAGGAGGTCGAAGGACACCTGCTCACCGGGAACGCCGGCGCCGTCGTGTCCGGGCGAGTGTCCTATGTGCTCGGACTCGAAGGTCCCGCGGTGACCGTCGACACGGCGTGCTCGTCGTCGCTGGTGGCGCTGCACTTGGCCGCCCAATCGGTCCGTTCCGGCGAGTCGTCGATGGCGGTGGCGGGCGGCGTCACGGTGATGGCGACGCCGGGTGCGTTCCAGGAGTTCGCCAAGCAGGGCGGCCTCGCCGGCGACGGCCGGTGCAAGGCCTTCGCCGACGCGGCGGACGGCACCGGCTGGGGCGAGGGCGTCGCGCTGGTCCTGGTCGAGCGCCTGTCGGACGCGCGGCGGCTCGGCCACCCGGTGCTCGCGCTCCTGCGGGGTTCGGCGATGAACCAGGACGGCGCGTCGAACGGCCTGAGCGCTCCGAACGGCCCGTCGCAGCAGCGCGTGATCCGCGCGGCGCTGGCGAACGCGGGACTCGCACCGTCCGAAGTGGACGCCGTCGAGGCGCACGGCACGGGCACGGCGCTGGGTGACCCGATCGAGGCGCAGGCGCTGCTGGAGACCTACGGTCAGAACCGCGAACGGCCGCTGTGGCTCGGTTCGGTGAAGTCCAACCTGGGCCACACGCAGGCCGCGTCGGGTGCGGTCGGCGTGCTCAAGATGGTCCTCGCCCTGCGCGGCGGAACGCTGCCGAAGACGCTGCACGTGGACCGGCCGTCGGACCGGGTGGACTGGACGTCCGGCGAAGTCCGGCTGCTGACGGAGTCCCAGGAGTGGCCGGCAGGAACCCGGCCTCGCCGCGCGGGCGTGTCGTCGTTCGGGGTCAGCGGGACCAACGCGCACGTCATTCTCGAGGAGCCGCCCGCGGCTCCCGCTGTCCACAGTGAACCCGGGGCCGGTGTTGTGCCGTGGGTGCTTTCCGGCCGGACCGAGCAGGCGGTGCGTGACGCCGCCCGCGCGCTGCCCGACGGCGACCCGGTCGACATCGCGCTCGCGCTGGCCGCGCGGTCGGCCTTCGAATACCGGGCGGTGGTCGTGGGAGACGGCCGCGACGACTTGCTCGCCGGGCTCGGCGCGACGACCCCGGTCCTCGCGGAACCGGGCAAGACGGCGTTCCTGTTCTCCGGCCAGGGTTCGCAGCGCGTCGGGATGGGTGCCGAGCTGTACGAGCGGTTCCCCGTGTTCGCGGATGCCTTCGACGCGGTGTGCGCGCTGGTCGATGCGGAGCTGGACCGGCCGTTGCGCGAGGTGGTCTTCACGGATGCTTCGCTGCTGGACCAGACCGGGTACACGCAGCCCGCGTTGTTCGCGGTCGAGGTGGCGTTGTTCCGGTTGCTGGAGTCGTGGGGCGTGGTCCCGGACCACGTCGCCGGGCACTCGATCGGCGAGGTGGCCGCGGCACACGTCGCCGGAGTTCTGTCCCTCGAGGACGCTTGCCGATTGGTGGCGGCCCGGGCGGCCCTGATGCAGGCGCTGCCCGGTGGCGGGGCGATGCTGGCCGTGCAGGCCACCGAAGACGAGGTCACCGCCGTGCTGGGTGACGGCGCCGGGCTGGCCGCGGTGAACGGACCCGAGGCCGTGGTCGTGTCCGGCGAGGCCGACGCGGTCGAGCTGATCCATGCCCACTTCGCCCGGCTGGGCCGGAAGGTCCGGCGGCTCACGGTGTCGCACGCGTTCCACTCCGCGCTGATGGACCCGATGCTGGACGGTTTCGCCCGCGTCGCCGGTTCACTGTCTTTCGCCGCGCCGAAGATCCCGCTCATGTCCACTGTGTCCGGTCGCCTCGCGGGAGACGAAATCCTGACCCCGGAGTACTGGGTGCGCCAGGTCCGCGAGCCGGTGCGGTTCGCCGACGCATCTACCGCGCTCGCCGGGCTCGGCGTCACGCGGGGCCTCGAACTCGGACCCGATGGCGTGCTCTCGGCACTGGCCGCGTTCCCCGCGCTTCCGTTGCTGCGCAAGGACCGTGCCGAGTACCCGAGTCTGCTGACCGCGCTGGCCGACGTGCACACGCGGGGCCACACCGTCGACTGGCGGGCGGTCCTGCACGCGGCGCACCCCGGCCGTCGCGGTGGGGTCGTCACCTTGCCGACCTATCCGTTCCAGCGCACGCGCTACTGGCTGGAGACCCGGCCGGCGCCGGACGCGCGGTTCTGGGCCGCCGTCGAAAGCGGTGACCTCGAGGCCCTGACGGCCTGGCGTGAGCGTGGCCAGGCCCCGGCCGGCCAGTACGAAGTCACCTGGCAGCCTGTCGCCGACCCCGGGCCGGGCACGCTACCCGGCCGGTGGCTCGCGGTGGTGCCCGCAGGAGCGGACACGCACCTCCTCGACGACGTCCTCGAAGTCGCGCCCGAGGACGATCGTGCCACCCTCGCCGCGCGGCTGCGGGGCCGGGAACTCACCGGCGTTGTGTCTACTTTGGACGTCGCAGATCAGCTCGCGTTGGTCCAGGCGCTGGGCGACGCGGAGATCGACGCGCCGCTGTGGTGTGTGACTCGCGGGGCGGTCGCCGCGGCCGAAGGTGACGTGCCGGATCCGGCGCAGGCGATGGTCTGGGGCTTCGGGCGCACGGTCGCCTTGGAGCACCCCCACCGCTGGGGCGGGCTCGTCGACCTGTCCGCCGACGCCGACGCCGAGACGTTCCGCGCGATCCTCGGCGGCGCGACCGGCGAAGACCAGGTCGCCGTCCGCGGGACGCAGGTACTGGCCCGCCGGCTCGTCCGGCGCACCGCACGGCCGGCGACGCCGTGGCAGCCGAACGGCACGGTCCTGGTCACCGGCGGCACCGGCGCCCTCGGCCGGCACGTCGCGAGGTGGCTGGCCCAGGCCGGCGCCGAGCGTCTCGTCCTGACGAGCCGCCGGGGCCCGGACGCACCCGGCGCCGCGGACCTGGTGGCCGAGCTGACCGAACTCGGCGCCCGGGTCGACGTCCTGGCCTGCGACGTCACCGACCGCGCCGCGCTCGAAGCCGCCCTCGGCACGGTCGGCGAACTCACCGCCGTCGTGCACACCGCGGGCGTGCTGGCCGATGGCGTCCTCGAAGCCCTCACTCCGGAGCGCCTGGCCGAGGTCGTCGACGCCAAGGCCGTCTCCGCTCGGCATCTGCACGAGCTCACCGCGGCGCACCCGCTGGAGGCGTTCGTCCTCTTCTCCTCCTGCGCGGGCACCTTCGGCGCGGCCGGCCAGGGCAACTACGCCGCCGCGAACGCCTACCTCGACGCCCTCGCCGAACAGCGCCGGGCCCAGGGGCTGGTCGCGACCTCGATCGCGTGGGGGCCGTGGGCCGACGGCGGGATGGCCGCCGCGGCCGCCGCCGAGGAGCACCTCGGCCGCACCGGGCTCGCCCCGCTGCGGCCCGACCGGGCCATCACGGCGCTGCGGACCGCGATCGACAGCGGCCATGCGGCCGTCACCGTCGCCGACGTCGACTGGGAGCGGTTCGCGGCCGCGCTCACCGCGCACCGCCCGAGCCCGCTCATCGCCGGCCTGCCCGAGGTACGGCAGCTCGCGCTGGCCACCGCGGGCTCGCTCGACCTCGCCGGGCTGTCCACTACGGACGCCGACCGGCTACTGCTCAAGCTGGTGCGCGAGCAAGTCGCCTTCGCGCTCGGCCACCGCTCGGCCGACGACGTCGCGGCCGGCCGCACCTTCAAGGAACTCGGCTTCGACTCGCTGACCGCCGTCGAGCTGCGCAACCGCCTCGACACCGCCACCGGGCTGCGGCTCCCGGCCACCCTCGCGTTCGATTACCCGACCGCGACAGCCCTATCCGCGTACCTGCGCGACGAGCTGCTGGGGGGCGCCGAAGCCGAACCCACCGCGGTCGTACAGAACACCGACGAACCGATCGCCATCGTCGGCATGAGCTGCCGGTTCCCCGGCGGCGTGCGGAACCCGGACGAACTCTGGAAACTGCTCGCCGAGGGTCGTGACGTCGTCTCGGAGTTCCCCGCCGACCGCGGCTGGGACACCGACGCCCTCTACGACCCCGACCCCGATCATGCCGGGACGACCTACGTGCGCGAAGGCGGCTTCCTGGCCGGTGCCGACCAGTTCGACGCCGAGTTCTTCGGGATCTCGCCGCGCGAGGCGCTGGCCATGGACCCCCAGCAGCGGCTGCTGCTGGAGGCCTCCTGGGAAGCCCTGGAACAGGCGGGCATCGACCCCCTGTCCGTGCGCGGCGCGCCGGTCGGGGTGTTCGCCGGGACCAACGGGCAGGACTACACCGCGGCGCTGCACTTCGGCGAGGAGAGCGTCGACGGCTACCTCGCCACCGGCAGTGCGGGCAGTGTCCTTTCCGGACGGATCGCCTACGAGCTCGGCCTGGAAGGCCCGGCGATGACCGTCGACACGGCGTGCTCGTCGTCGCTGGTCGCCCTGCACCTGGCCGCCCAGTCGCTGCGGGCGGGCGAATGCTCGCTGGCGCTGGCCGGCGGCGTGACGATCATGTCCACGCCCGGCCTGTTCGTCGAGTTCAGCCGGCAGCGCGGGCTGGCGAAAGACGGCCGGTGCAAAGCCTTCGCCGACGAGGCGGACGGCACCGGCTGGGGTGAAGGCGTCGGCGTCGTCCTCGTCGAGCGGCTTTCCGACGCCCGCCGCCACGGCCACCCGGTGCTCGCGATCGTCCGGGGAAGCGCGGTCAACCAGGACGGTGCATCGAACGGCCTGACCGCCCCGAACGGTCCGTCGCAGCAACGCGTGATCCGCGCGGCGCTGGCGAACGCGGGCTTGACACCGTCCGATGTGGACGCCGTCGAGGCGCACGGTACCGGCACGACGCTGGGTGACCCGATCGAAGCACAGGCGCTGCTGGCGACCTACGGCCGGGACCGCGCCGCGGAAGAACCGCTGTGGCTCGGTTCGATCAAGTCGAACGTCGGGCACACGCAGGCCGCGGCCGGCGTCGCCGGGGTCATCAAGATGGTCCTCGCCCTGCGTCACGGCGTGCTGCCCGCGACCTTGCACGTCGGCGAGCCCTCGCGGCACGTCGACTGGAACAGCGGCGCGGTGTCCCTGCTGACCGAGCCGCGGCCGTGGCCCGAGCGTGAAGGACCGCGTCGCGCCGGGATCTCGTCGTTCGGCGTCAGCGGCACGAACGCGCACATCATCGTGGAGCAGGTTCCGGAGCGCCCCAATGTGGCCTTCGGTGCGTTGAACGCACCGAAGGGCCCCTTGGGTGCGTTCAACG
>NZ_JBFBBZ010000058.1:0-59208 GCF_040682935.1 Amycolatopsis sp. NPDC051061 | reverse complement strand
CGCGGCGGGCCGCCGCGGGTGCAGGCGGGAACTACGCTGCCTCGATGGCGACTTCGGGGTAGCAGGATGACGCGGAATCCAGCAGCGGCTGCCGGATGTGCCGAAGGTGCTGGTCGAACATGGCCAGGGTGTACCGGCGGGTGATGTCGATGGAGCGCAGGCCCGTCGTGGTGGCGCCCTGGTCGACACCGATTTCATCGGCGAACGCGCCGTAGTCGGCGAACGAACTGTGCACGGTGCCGGCCACCGTGAGCCAGCGCCGCCAGCCGGTCAGCCGGCTGAAGTCCTGGTCCCACGTGGGGTCCTGGCCCGGTGAATGCCCGGCCTGCGTGCCGAGGAACAGGAACGGCCGGGACAGGCCCGTGCCGGGAAGCTGGTCCCAGGTCGTGCCGTCCAGGTCGATACCGGCGTCGACGCGCGAGTCGGCGAGCATGGTCGAGAGCGCCGCCGCGCCACCGGCCGAGTGCCCGGCCATGCCGATCCGGGACGTGTCGATCAGGCGGCCACCCGGCCAGGCCGGGTGCGCGCCGGTCAACCGGTTCAGCACGAACGACACGTCGGCCGCGTGCACCCGGAGGAGTTTCGGGAAGAAGGTGTCCTGGTCGTCGTCGATCGCGCAGGTCGCGCAGGGGGCGATCCGGCCGTCCGGGAACTGGATCGCGTACGTCTCGTAGGTGTGGTCGATCGCCGCCACGGCGTACCCGTGGCTCGCCAGGTCTTCGGCCAGGCTGGTCATGGAACTGCGCTGCGCGGTGTAGCCGGGTGAAAGGACGACGAGCGGAAGGCTGTGCGGCCGCCCGGCCGGTGGCGCGTCGAGGTACGCGTGGGTGGGGACTTCGCTGAGGCTGTCGGGTGCGAGGTAGTCCTCGATGTGCTTGCCCGCCACATATCCTTCCGATTCTTCCCGCGTTTCGTACGGGATCGTGCCGCCGTGGTTCACGTCGGTCGGGTACCACAGGGTGACCATGAGTTCCCGCGCCGGATCGGACGGCACCCACGGATCAGCGCGGGAGGTGTCCTTCAGGTCGAGCACGGTCGCACCCACCCGGTGCGGGCCGGTCGGCGCCGGCAACGAGAGGGCGACGGTGGTTGCCGCGCCCGCCGGCTGCGGCAGCACCGTCAGCCCGGTGACGATGGCCAGCGCGGTGCCCAGGAGGCGCCGTCGATGGACGAGATGCATGGAATCCCCTTTTCTCCGGTCGGATGTGCATCGGGAACGACTTCCGTCAGGTCGTCGCCAAGGCCTCGGTGGGTGCGAGACGGGCGGCGCGGATCGCCGGGTACAGGCCCGCTGCCGCGCCGATGAGCACGGTCGCGCCGACGCCGCCCGCGAGGACCCACGAAGGCACCACGGCGGGCCACCGCTGAGTGGTGGCGTACACCTCGGTCACCAGATAGCCGAGCAGCGCGCCGCACGCGCCACCGATCAGCGACAGCAGCAGCGATTCCGCGACGAACTGGGTCCGGATCTGGCCCTGGGTGGCGCCGAGCGATCTGCGCAGGCCGATCTCCGCACGTCGTTCCAGTACCGAGATCACCATCGTGTTGGCGACCCCGATCCCGCCCACGAGCAGCGCGACCGCGCCCAGCCCGAGCAGCAGCGCGGTGAACGTCGCGTTCGTGGCGCGTCGCGCCACCAGCGCGTCGGAGGGCTTCGACACCTGCACCTCCCCCGGTGCCTGCGGGTCGGCCGTGGGTGCGAGCACCGCGCGTACCGCCTCGACCTGCGACTCCACCGACCGTGTGTAGACCTTCGTCGGATGCCCGTCGAAGCCCAGGTAGGTCGTGGCCGCCGGCCATCCCATGAGCACCGCCGAGTCGAGATCGGGCGCGAGGGGCAGCGTCCGCAGCACCCCGGCCACGACCCACCAGCGGCCGCCGATGTAGACGGCCGGCACGTTCCCGAGCCGCTCGGCCGCCGCCGCGCCGAGCACCACCGCCGGGTACCGGTCGGTCGCCGCGTTGAGCCAGGAGCCGTGATCGAGCACGCCGCCGACCGCGTCCAGCAGGTCGAGCCGGGCCGCCACCACGGACAGGCCGCCCGATTGCGCCGCCGGGATCCGGTCGTTGCGGTAGACGTAGGTGCCGTTGAGCACGCCGGTCGCGGTGGCCGACCGCACCGGCCCGATCCGGTTGATCATGGTGATCGACTCGTCGGGCAGCGTGGCCCGTTCGCCGAACATCGTGGTGCCGGGCGACACGGTCAGCAGGTTGGTGCCGAGCGTGGCGAGCTCCTCGTCGAGGCCGGCGCGGCTGGAGGCGGAGATGCCGACCACCGCGGTCATCGCCGCGATGCCGATCGCGATGCCCAGCGCCGACAGCACGGCACGCAGGGGGCGCGAGCGCAGGCCGTATCCGCCGAGCCGGGCCAGGTCCGAAGGGCGCAGCCGGATGGGTTTGAGGGGCATCTCAGATCACCCGTCCGTCGCGCATGGACACCTGGCGCGGCAGGCTGTCGGCGATGTCGCGGTCGTGCGTGATGACCAGGACCGTCGTGCCGGTCGTGTGTAGTTCGCGCAGCAGCTCCATCACCGCGGCGCCGGAGGCGGAGTCGAGGTTTCCGGTCGGCTCGTCCGCAAGGAGAAGTGGCGGGTCGCCGACGACCGCGCGGGCGATGGCGACCCGTTGGCGTTCGCCGCCGGAGAGCTGGTGCGGGCGGTGGGTGAGCCGGTCGCCCAGGCCGACCCGCACCAGCGCGGCCTCGGCGCGCCGTTCGCGGTCCCGTTTGCCGGCTCCGGTGTAGAGCAGGCCGTCGGCGACGTTGCCGAGCGCGTCGGCCCCCGGTGCGAGGTGGAACTGCTGGAAGACGAAGCCGATGCGCCCGGCACGCAACGCGGAGAGCTGCCGGTCGGACAGTGCCGTCACGTCGTGCCCGTCGATCCGGACGGTGCCCTGCGACGGCCGGTCCAGCGTGCCGATCAGGTGCAGCATCGTGGACTTGCCCGAGCCCGACGGCCCGACGATCGCCAGCAGTTCGCCATAGCCGACGACGAGGTCGACCGAGCGGAGCGCGGTGACCCCACCGGAGTAGGTCTTGGCGACGCCGGCGAGCTCGATCACCGGGTGGCCGGCGACGGCGGGCACGGCGGTGGCGAGGGAGTTCACGACGGCACCGTCACCTTCAGGCCGGCCCGCAACCCGGTCCCGGTGATCTCCACCTTGCCGTCGGCGAAGAGCCCGGTCTCCACGGCCACGATCCGCGTCGTGCCTCCGTCGGCGACCTGCACCCCGTACCCGCCCTCGGCGAGCGCGAGCAGCGCGACCACCGGAACGGCGAGGACATCGGGTCGCTCGCCGGCGGTGAAGGCGACGGTGACAGTGGCCGGGTTCGGGCTCTGGACCGGCGCGGTGAAGCCGATCGTCACGTGGATCTTGGTGGTGTACCCGTCACCTTTCTCGCCAGGGCTCACGACCGTGACGACCTTGCTGATCCGGCCCGGCACGGGCTTGCCGTCGGACGGCGTGATCTGCACCGGAGCGCCCTGCTTGGCCAGGCGCGCCGAGGTCATCTCCAGCTCGACCGTGACCAGCGGCGTGGTGTCGGCGACCTTCTCCACCGCGGCGCCGGGCCCGACCACGGCCCCCACCTGCAGGATGAGCGAGTCCACGCGCACGTCGCCGGGGGCGTAGACGATCTGGCCGGGGTCGACCGAGCCGGTCTTGGTGAGACCGAAGTCTTGCTGCCAGTGTCCGACCGCGGAGGCGGTCGAGGCGTTGTACGTCTCATCGACGGTGAAGCCCCGGTAGCCCAGTGCCCAAAGATTCTGCTCGAACTGCCGGACATCGGCGCCCTTGGCACCCGTCGAGAGCGGGCGATAGGCGGGAAGCGAGCCGTAGAGCAGGGTGACCGGCTTGTTGTCGAGGCGGAAGAGCGCCGCGCCGCGGGTGACGATCGCGCCTTCCGCGGGCAGTCCGGTGACGGTGCCGTCGGCCCGCGAGGAGATCGTCGCGGTGTCGCCGTGGCCGAGCGTGCCGCCGTGGTTCTCCCGGTCGGTGAGTGTCTGTTCGGTGATCTCGGTGGTGGTCACCGGCCTGGCCTCGGCCGAGGCGGGGCTGCTGCCGGCGTCCGGCAGGTTGACGGCCGTGATCGCGGCGACCACGGCCCCGGCCGAGACCACGCCGGCGACCACGCCCGTGGTCCGTCGCGCACCCATCAAGAGTTTCCCTTGCTGCTCTTCGGGGCCGGCATGAACTTCTGGCACTCCCGCATCGTCTTCTGGAAGGCCGGGTCGCCGGGCTCGACACCGAGCGTCTGGGAGTCGATCGTGAGGGAACCGTTCGCGTCGGGGTCCGGATACTTCGCGAATCCGTGATCCCGCATGCACTGCGACACCTGCTGGATCTTTTTGAGGTCCTCGGCGGGAAGCGGACCCTGCCGGCCCTGGCCGGGCTGGTACTTCTTGCACGCCTCCTCGGCCTTGGCCAGCTTGCTCTGGTCGACGCCGTCGGGGTTGTGCACCACCAAACCGCCGTCGGGCTGCGGGTCGGGGTACCACGAGAAGCCCTGATCGCGCACGCACTGCGAGAACTTCACCAGCGAAGCCTCTCCGCTGCCCGCCGGACCGGCACTGCTTGTGGCGCCGGGGTTCGCGGTCACGACTTTCGGGTCCTGCTCCGTGGCGCAACCGGTTGACGCCACGGCAAGCAGCAGGAAGGACGCGGAGGTAATCCACAGTGGACGTTTGTTGTTCGCCATGCGTGAAGTTCTACACTCCGGCCGGTCACAGCACGGGCACAAGAACGCGCTTACCCGGCTTTCTCGAGTCGGCTTTCCGCACGAGGAAACAGAACCCTGATCGCGAGACCACCGGCCGGCCGAGCGCACAGGGTCAGGTCCGCCGAGTGGGCCGCGGCGATCGAGTCGACGATGGACAGCCCGAGGCCGTGATGGCCGTCGTCGGCGGCTGCGCGGTCGAGCCGTTCGAACGGGCTGAGCAGCAACTCCACCGTCTCCGGCGGGACGACCGGCCCCGTATTGGCCACCCACAGGAAGGCACGACCGTCCTCCGTGCCCGTCGCCACCTCCACCCGCCCGCCCGCGACGTTGTAGGTCAGCGCGTTGTCGACCAGGTTGGCCACCATCCGCGCGACGAGCGCGGGGTCGCCGGTGACGTGCGCGGGCCGGACGTCCGCGTCGACGGCCAGGTCGTGGTGTCGTGCCTTCGGCTCGGCGGCTTGGAGCACGTCGCCGGTCAGTCCGGACAGGTCGACGCTCTCCCGGCGGTCCAGGCCGCGCTCGCTGGTCGCCAGGACGAGCAGCGAGTCGAGGAGCCGGGCCTGCTGGTCACTGACGACCATCAGTTCCTTGAACTGGGCGCGGAACCCGTCCGCTGTCGCCTCGGTGTCGAGGACGGTTTCCTCCAGCAGGGCGTGCTCCAGCGTCAGCGGCGTACGCAGTTCGTGCGCGGCGTTGGCGACGAACCGCTTGTGCGAGTCGAGCGCGGACTCCAGCCGGCCGAGCAGCCCGTCGACGGTGTCCGCGAGACTCTTCACCTCGTCACGCGGACCGGTGACGGCCAGCCGTTCGTGCACGTTCCGGGCCGAGATGAGCTGAATGGTGTCGGTCATGGTGCGCAGCGGCCGCAGCACCCGCCCGGCCACCAGCCAGCCGAGCACGACCGCGATGACCGACATGACGGCGAGCGCCACACCCGACTTCACGAGCAACTGGTGCATGGTCTCCGCGTGCTGCTGGACGGCCTGTTCCTGGACCGCCTCGGCGATGCGCCGCTCCGCCTCGGTCAGCCGGGCGTCCGCCGGCAAGGTCTCGCCCAGGATGATGCTGACGCTTTCATCGCCGGCGGACGTCGTGTTGTGCGTGGACAGCGCGACGTTCGACCCGCCGTGTTCGACGAGCAGGTAGGTGATGGTCAGCAGCACGGCACCGGAGAGCAGGAAGAGCACGCCGTACAGGAGGGTGAGCCGCAGCCGGACCCGCATGCCGGAGATGCGGGAAATCAACCCCACGGGAACTCCTTTTCAGCTCAGATCCGGTAGCCGGCCCGGGGAACGGTCTCGATGAGGGGCGGCTCGCCGATCTTCGAGCGCAGGCGGTTCATGGTGGCCTTCACCGTCGTCGTGAAGGGATCAGCGGCCTCGTCCCACACCCGTTCCAGGAGCTCCTCGGCGGAGACGACCCGGCCCTGGGCGGCCAGCAGGCATTCGAGAACACCCAGCTCCTTGGGGTTGAGCGCCAGCCGCGTCCCGGCCCGGGTGGCGACCCGCCGGGCCGGGTCCAGCGCCAGGTCCCCGCGCACCAGGATCGGCGGTACGGCAGGCTGGGCCCGCCGGCCGAGAGCCCGGATGCGCGCCACCAGCTCGGGATACGCGAACGGCTTCGGCAGGTAGTCGTCCGCGCCGAGGGACAGCCCCGCCACGCGGTCGGCGACGGTGCCGGCGGCGGTCAGCATGAGCACCCGCGTACGCAGCGGCTCCCGCATCAGCCGGCGGCACACCTCGTCGCCGGGCACACCCGGCAGATCCCGGTCCAGGACCACCACGTCGTAGTCCACCTCGACGGTCCGGTCGAGCGCCACCGCCCCGTCGAACGCGACGTCGACCGCCATGCCCTCGCGCCGCAGCACGCGCGCCACGGACTGAGCGAGCCGCACGTGATCCTCGACCACCAGGACCCTCACCCGTCGCCCCTCCGCCCTCCGCCCGACTTCGAACCGAAAACGCCAGCGTACGGGTGAGACGGTCACACAGACGTCACAGCGGCTTGACCGGATCCGTTGACACGCCGGTTCTCCCCCTTCCCCAGTAGCCAGCTTGCGTGTTCACGCGAAGGTCGCTCGCGCCGCGGAATGCCGCATTCGTGGTCCGCGGCAGCCGAGGCCCCAGCTTGTCAGCAACACCGGAGGCTTGGCCGAACACACTCACATGCCGCTGGTCGTGCGCTCACGTCCGGTCATGCCGATGGGAAGACCCGAGTGGGCCGTTCAGGCGGTGATCGATGAGTGGAGCTCATTGATCACGAGAACGGCGCCATACTGTACCTGTGACGGGCAGTTCCGGTAGTGGTGTTCTCCCTTGCGAAGGGGCAACGCTGCCTTCGCTGATGTGGACGGCGGCTTGGTGCGGGCGGGCGCGATCGTGGGCGGTGTTTCCGCACCAGCAAGGCGTTCTGCCAGCGTAATCATCATTGGGGACGGGGAGCGTTGGCAACGCCGCGTCATGCGGTGACAATCGTGAAGCTGCCCCGAATGCGATGGCTCCTGGAAAAGGAGTGCGTCGAGACTGGGAGTTCGGATTTTGAGTGGTCGTGGGAGCGACGACCGAGCGTTGGCCGAGGCACTCCTCGACGCGCTGCGGAGCCGGTTGCGCCGCTTTGACGCGGGCAACGTCGATGACGTCATGGTTCCGGAGGCCGCCGGGGAGGCACGCGAGTTGGTCCACTCGCTGAGCATGGCGTGGAAGCCTGCGGAGGCGTTCCAACTCGCGGGCTGGTTGTTGTGGTACCGCTGCATGGTGGCACCCGACGGACCGGATCCGGATGAGTTGACCTTGGCGACGAAACTGCTCGTGCACTATCGCCATTCCGGCGGCCGGGTGCCCTCGGCGATCGAGGAGCTCTACGCCGATTCCGACGGAGACCTGGACACGGCGTTGGAGCGGTTGCCGCGCTATCACTACGAACGCGGCCTGTCGCAGTTCACGTGCTTCGAGCGCACGGGCAACCGGCAATGTCTTGTCGAGGCCACCCGGTCGATGCGGGCAGCGCGGGAGGCTTTTCCGACCTCGGGAGCTGAACGCTACGAGCGTCTGTTCAATCTGGGCACCGTCTCATGGCACCTGCATCTGGAGACGGGCGACCTCGACGCGGCTGCCGACGCCGTGGCCTCGCTGCGGGAGGCGGCGCTGGCCGACACGGGGGCGATCGACGCGCCTCGCGTCCTGGCCGTGCTCGCGTCGGCGCTGGTGTCGCTGCACCGGGCCACCGGTGATCCCGCCTTGGCCGCGGAGGCCGTAACCGCGGGCCGGCAAGCCGTGGCGCGGACACCGCACGACCATCCGCTGTATGCGCAGCGCGCTTCCGACACCGCCGAGCTGTGCTTCCAAGAGTGGCGGCGGACCCGGGCGGACCCGGCCCTGCTGGGGGAAGCCGTCGAGTTGTACCGCTCGGCGCTGCGCAACCTCGCCGACCACGTCCCGGCCGCGGGGCGCGGCGACTTGGCGTTCCGGTTCGCCTACGCGCTGCGGGCTCACCTCTCCGCAGCCGGCGGCACGCTCGATCCCGCTGACCTGCGCGAGGCCGCGGACGCCTACCGCACCGCGGCCGACTTGCTGCCGCCTGACGACCCGTGGCTCCCGCTGTGCCTGTCCAACCTGGCGAATACCCTGATCGACCTGCACCAGCTGAGTCGTTCGCCGGAGGGCGCCGCTGCCGCCGTGGACGCGGCCCGCGCCGCCGTGGACGCCACTCCGCGGGACGACCCGCGGCTCGCCCATCGGCAGGCGGTGCTGTCTCAGGCGCTGGGTGCCCAGAGCGGTCATCAGGGGTCGCACGGCGCGTTGGACGAGGCGATCGAGCTGCAGCGCACCGCGGCCCGGGCCGACACCGACCCGGGCCTGCGCGCCAAGATTCACTACAACCTCGGCTCGGAACTCGCAGAGCGGTATGCCCGGACCCTTGATCCAGCCGTCCTCGAAGAGGCGATCACGATGCGCCGCCTGGGCTTGGCCGAGGTCCCCGTCGATGACCCCGAGCAGCGTGCCGTCCACCTCGCAGGGCTCGGCATGCTGCTGCAGACGAGCTACGAGCTCACCGGTTCCGCGCAGTCCGCCGACGAGAGCTTGGGGCTCCTGCGCGAGGCGGTGGAGACAGCACCGCCCCACCACCCTGAGCGGGCGATGCTCCTGACCGAGCTGGCTGCCGCGGTGAGGCCCCGTCTTCGACAAGACGGGGAGCCCGGCTCCTTGGACGAGGCCATTGCGCTGCACCGCGAAGCAGTCCACCATACTGCGGCCGAGGACCCGCGCCGGGGATCACGGCTGGCCCAACTGGCCGATCTTCTCCTGCAACGATACGACGACCGGGCGGCACGCGAAGATCTCGACGCGGCGATCGCGACGGTGCATCACGCTCTCGACCATCGAGGCGGAGCCGGCGGGGATGATCCCGTGGTCCTGGAGGCTGCGGCGCGCGTCAAGTTCCGCCACTACCAACGCACGGGCAGCACCGACTCCTTGCGCGATGCCGTCGGCTCCGGACGACGCCTGGCCCGCATGGAAATCGCCTATCCGAACGTTCGTGTCCGAGGCGCGATCACGTGGGCGGCGGCCGCCTGGGAGGCCGGAAGGCCGGCAGAAGCGGCCGAAGCCGGCGCGTTCGCGGTCGAGTCGCTGGCTGCGGCGGGGCGCCATGAACTCACCGAGCCCCACCGGATGCGGCTGCTGACCCGACATCCCTCGGTCGCGTCGGACGCGGCAGCCTATGCGCTCCGCAATGCAGACCCCGAAGGCGCACTCCGCCTGCTCGAACACGGCCGCGGCATCCTGCTGGGCGATGCACTGGAAAACGGTGGTGCGCTCGCGGATCACGACGAGGTCCACGAGCTACAGCGCCGTCATCCCGAGGTGTGGGAACGGTTCTTGGCGTGGAACCTCAGGCAGTGGGTACACCGCTTTGCCGCGCGTATGGACTCCGCCGAACCCCATATGGTCGTCCCCTACGAGATGCGGCACGCGGTGGCGCGGGAGGGCGGTGACGTCCTCGGCGAGATCCGGACGCTCCCCGGGTTCCACGATTTTCTCCGGCCGCTTCCCGTGCGGCGGCTGCTGCACGCCGCCCGGCGGGGTCCGGTGGTCGTGGTGAACGTGAGTTCGGTCGGCTCGGACGCGCTCCTGCTCACGGCGGACAAGCTCATGACCGTGCCGTTGTCCGGGCTGACGCCGGAATCCGTCGCCGGCCAGGTGGTCGCGCTACAAGAAGCGATCGTCACCGCCCACGCCGGAGGGCGGCCGAGCGAGGCGAGCGAAGCCGTGCACGGCGTCCTCTCCTGGCTGTGGGACCACGTGACCGGACCGGTGCTCGACGCGTTGGGCCCGGCAGCTGCGGGGCGGCCGCGCATGTGGTGGTGTCCCACCGGGCTCCTGGCCTTTCTTCCGTTGCACGCGGCGGGACACCACCGGCGCGGCACCGGCGACACCGTGCTGGACCGGGTGGTCTCGTCCTATACGCCGTTGGTGCACGCACTGCTGCGGCACAGCGGTCCGGGGCGTCCCGTCCCCGAGGAACTGCTGGTGGTCGCGATGCCGCGGACACCCGGCCACCCGGATCTGCCCGCGGCGGCCCAGGAGGAGCACCTGCTGCGCACACTGTTCCCGAAGACGCGCGGACTATCGGGCGAGGCTGCGACCAAGAAGGCCGTGCTGAACGCGCTGAAGTCGGCACCCTGGGTCCACCTGGCGTGTCATGCACAAGCCGCGGGTGGCGGCTCGCCACTGGGCGCCCACCTGTTGCTGCACGACGGGGAGTTGGTCCTGCGCGACGTGTCCGACCTGCGGCTCCACGGCGCGGAGTTGGCGTTCCTGGCGGCCTGTGACACGGCCCGCGGCAGCATGCCGCTCGCGGACGAGTCGCTGCATGTGGCGGCCGCCTTCCAGCTCGCCGGATACCGGCAGGTCATCGCCACGATGTGGCCGACCCCGGACCGCGCTGCCGCTGCGCTCACCGTGCGCACGTACGACATCCTGCGCACGCGGGGCGATGGACCGGCACATGCCGTGCGCGAGGCAACGATCTGGGCCCGGCAGAGAAGGCCCGAGGAGCCCTGGCTGTGGGCTGCACATTGCCACTTCGGCCCCTAGTCCGCCTCGGCCGGCGCCTCGTCTGACCTATCAGGGAGGCTGACCCCGCCGGGGCCGGAGGGCGGTGTGGCGGGTTCCTCCACCGCGTCGACGGGGTGATAACCGCGGAGGCCGTCACCCTCCGCCGTGGCCAGCAGCTTCTCCGCCAACGTTTCAGCGTCCGCATTTTCATTCGTCGTGAACTTGTTCTCGTTCAAGGATCTCGAGCACCTCCACCTCGGCGCCGCTGATGTAAACCCCGCCGGTCGCGGGCATCTTCTCCAGGAAAGTACCGTCCGCCGTCAATCGATATTGGGACTCCAGGAACAGGTCGGCAGTTTGCGGGTATGCGGCGGCAAAGGATTTTCTCCCGTACCAACCCCCTACCCAGGCCCCGGATTTCGTACGCACCCGCACGAAGCAACTGCTCCGCCGCCGGAACAACGCGTCCCAAGCCGTGGGCACAGGGTCGTAGACAGGTCGGCCCCGGCGCCGTACCAGCGCCGCCTCGGCCCAGGCCAGTCCCGCCGGGACGGCTACCACCAGCAGCAGCGCGATCAGCCCTACCGTGCGGGGATATCGGACCACGCCGGAAAGCGGGCCCGGGCCGTTACCGACGATCATTTCGACCAGCCAGGGGCCGGCAACGAGGGCGTAGCACACGTCGAGGAGCGCGCTGGCGGCCATCACCCGCAGCAGCCGGTTACCCGGCTCCCGCTCCGCGGCCACCGGGCCCTTCAACCGGTCGCGGACTGCCTGATAGAAGACACCGGGAAGCACCAGAATCACAAGAATGCCGACCTGCTGCATCGTTGACGGAATCGCGGTGACCACCTCCCTGATGCTCGGCCACTCTCACGCGACCTTACTCATGCTCCCCGCCCGGCCTGCCCACACCGCTGCCGATCATGGCCGCCAAGCAGCAGCGTAGGCGGCGGACGACGTCCGGGATACCGCGGTGACGACTGACCGCGAAACTCGATCCCGTGTCCGACGTGCCCAGACGGCTCCACCTTTTCGTGGATGCCTACGGGGCCGCCGATCAACGCGCGATCCTGCATTGCGCAAAGCTACCGACGTGGAACACCTCCCCCCGGCGCTGCGATGGTTCCAGGACATCTCCGCCGACCTCGCATCCCGCAACACCACCGGACGGTCAGCACCCGCTGACCCCGGCCACGTCCCAGAAGCCCCGTCACGCAGTCGCCCTCTCCCCGCCGGCCCGCATCTTTGAACAAACGCCCGCTCATGCCGCGAACAGCGAGGTAGTCCAGCTGCTCGAGGTCGAGCCGGGCGGCGAGGCCGACGTCGATTGCCCAGCGGTTGGCCGTGGCGTTTGTCGGCGGCATCGATCAGGAGCATCGACAGGAGCTTGGGCTGCGAAACTACCGCCGACAGAGCGATTCTCGCGCTCCAGACGCGCTCTCATCAGCCGATGTGCGTGCGTACCGACGCGCTCAATGGGCAGAAGGTCACGGGAGGGACTGATGTCGTGTCAGGCAGATGACGGGGCGACGTCTTCCATCACTTGTAATAGGCAACGCTGGAACGACCGGCTATTTGACCAAGCACCTTGTTCGCCGCTCAGCCCGTTCCGTGATGAGTGTGATGCAACATATCGATCTGCTGTTGAATCCGTCGTGCTTCTTCGTCACGTTCCTGCGCAAGGTACAGCTCGTGAGCTCGTCGGAAGGTTTCACCAGAATCCTGGTACTGTCCGAGAGCAGCTTGGGAATGGCCTAGGTTTTCCAATGTCTCGGCTTCATTTCGCGGATCGCCGAGTTCACGTTGCAGCGCAATGGCGCGCGTGTAGTTGCTGACGGCACAATCGTGGCGGCCGCTGTGGTGTTCGATGTATCCGAGACTGTCCAAGGTGGCTGCTTCGCCATCGGTGTCCCGGAGGCGCCGGAATAGGTCGAGGGCAGCTTGACAGCGAGCATGTGCGGTGTCGTACTCGCCCAGTACGGCGTTGCACCAGCCGGCTGCGTTGAGTGCTTCCGCCTCCGGGCCCGGATCCTCGATGGCTTGAAAATGATCGAGCGCCTTTTCTGCGTGGTCGAGCGCGCGCCGAAAGTCGCCGCGATAGCCCCACACCCTGGTCAAGAGCCGGTGGACGTGAGCCTGTTCGGTCGCATCGCGGTGGCGTTCTGCGAGTTCAAGCGCCCGCTCCAGATAGCCGACGCCCTCATCGTGACACCCCAGCTCGCAGTAGGCGTAGCCGAGAAGCCGAAACGTACGGATGTGGATAGTGGCATCGGCCAGGGCCATCTGCTCCGACGCATCCAATGCGGCCAGCCACACCGTGAGTGTTCCTCGGCGAACGGCTCCCCCTCTGCTCCTTCGACGAGCAGTTCGCGCTCCCGGCGCTGCCCGAAGGCCCGTGGCTGGACCCGAGCTTGGCCTAGCGGCATCGTGACCAGCCACTATCGTTGACCCGTGAGCGACCGAACGGCCGAGCGCCGACCCCGGACGACGGGCCTCGACCTGCACCTGGGGCGGCTCGACGGGAACGTGCGGGCCGGCCTCATGGACGCCGTCCGCGAGGCGATCCGAGCCGGCCGGCTCGCGCCCGGGACCCGGCTGCCGTCGAGCCGTGCCCTGGCCGCCGACCTGCAGGTGGCCCGCAACACCGTCGTCCGGGTCTACTCCGAACTCATCAACGAGGGCTGGCGCGTTCACGTGTCGGACCATGATCTGTGTTCAGAGGGCCGGCGATCCGGGTAGACGCCACCGTGAATCCCTTTCCGTGCTTGGCGGGGATTCGGCGACGACGTCGGTTCAGCAGCGAGCCGGCGTCTTCGTCGTGCCGCATGGGTCTTGCCGTAGTACGTCATTGCTGCTTCGAGGCGGCTGTGGCAGCGGTCACGAAATCTTGAGCGACTTCGCGTAATTTGACGTTCTGCTCTTGCGACGCCTTGACGAGCATTTCGAATGCCTCGCCGGACGGGATACAGTGCAGGGCCATGAGGATGCCCTTCGCCTGGTCGATCACCGCACGGGAGGTCAACGCGGTGCGCAGCTGTCTCATGGTCTCGCGGGCGGCCTGGTGCCGGCGGGTGCTGCGCAGTGCGGCTTCGGCGGCGGAGGTGTAGAGCTCCAGCAGCGCGGCGTCGAGAGCGCCGAAGCGGTTGCCGCCGGTGTCGTACAGGTTGAGCGAACCGTGGTACTGGTGGTCGACGAACAGCGGTGCGGACAGATGGCCGACGACCGCTGCCTCGCGCGCGGCCGCGGCGAACTCGGGCCACCGCTGCGCCGCATCGGCCACCTCGACCCGCTGGAGTTCGCCGGTCCGGGCGGCCTCCAGGCAGGGCCCCCGACCGGCGGCGTACTGGGCCTGGTCGATGCGGTGCGCACGGTCGCCGGTCGCGGTCGCCGTATACGGGTCACCGTCGCGCAGCAGCGTGATGCTGGCGATCTCGGCGTCCGCCACCGCGTGCACGACCTGCCGGCACACCCGCTGCAGGACCACCGCCAGCTCCTCTTCCTCCTGGAACGCGCCGGCCAGCCGATCCAACGCGGCGGTGACGTCGTCCACTCGCCGCGCGGCGTCCCGCTCGTCAAGCAGGTTCTCCTCCACGTGCTGCTCCCGGGGGTGGGTGTGCTCGGCGTCGCCGCCGATCGGGCGTAGACCATGGTCGGCCGGTTTCTGATGGCCACAGTAGGCGTCCCCGGGATGCCCGGCAGATTCTGCAGCGGACTCGATATCGCGGGCGGCCCGGTCCCCCGGGTGGTCATCCAGGCGTCGAAGTCCGGCACGACCGCGTCCCGGCGCGAGGACCTCATCGTGACGAGCTGACCTGCGGGCCGGCGTTGCTGGTGGCCGGGCGAGCCATCCGGCCTGGTCACCCATGGCTGTTGCGGCGAGCACCACGCCCTGGTGCTCGCCGAGCGTCCGAACAGGGCAGCCCGGTCGTTCGTCGTAGGATCGACCGGACGTCCCTGGTCGGAATGGTGCTGGAGGTATGCCCCTCATGGGTGTGGACACGGGCAAGAGTGCGTTTCGCACGGACAACCCCGATCCAGGTGCCAACCGGACTTCGCAGGCGTACTTCGACCTCCGCGGGCTGATCCTGTCGGGTACCTACGCCCCCGACTCCCGCCTGACCGAGACGGAACTCACCGTCAAGCTCCAGGTCTCCCGCGGCACCGTCCGATCCGTGCTCGCCCGCCTCGCGCAGGAAGGGTACGTCTCCGCGGAGGCGAACCGCAGCGCCCGCACCCGGTCGTTCTCCGAAGACGAGGCGATCGAGATCCTCGAGACCCGCGAAGTGCTGGAAGCGGCCTTGGCCGCGAAGGCGGCGGAGCGGGCCACCGAGGACGACATCACCGCGATGACCGCCACCTGCGAGCGCATGCGGGCCGGCCGGGAGCTGAACGGCCGGGACGAGTACTCGGCCCTCAACCGCGAGTTCCACGAGCAGGTCCGCCGCGCCGCGCGTCAGGTGACGCTGACCCGGTTCGTCGACAGCCTGCTCTACCCGCTGGTGCTGCGGCAGTACCGCGACCTGGAACGCTCGCGTCCCAGGTCGACGGTCTTCCAGGAGCACGAGGCCATTCTCGCCTCGATCGTCACCCACAACCCCGAGGCGGCCGCCGCGGCCATGCGTCACCACCTGTCCGCCGTCCGGCGGGCGCTCCAGCTGAAGTTCACCACGCCGTAGGTCAGGACCAGAGCGCCACCGTCCACGCCGGATCGAGCACGACACCGACGTCGTCACCCGGGCGGGCGGCCAGGTGCGCGTCGGCGTGCGCACGCAGCTCCACGTCGTCCACGGCGACGACCACCTCCCGGCGGTCGCCGAGGTATTCGGTCGCCGTGATCCGCGCCGGGAACCGGTTGGCCGCCCCGGTTTCCGGGATCTCGTCGACGACGCGGATGTGCTCGGGGCGGATGCAGACGTGGACTTCGCGGCCGGCCGCGGGCGGGGTGGTGAACCGTTCGCACCGAAGGACCCCGATGGACGTCTTGGCCTCGACCACGCGGGCGCCCGCCGTCCCGTCGAGCACTCCCGGGATCAGGTTGGCGCTGCCGACGAAGTCGGCCACGAACCGGGACGCGGGCGAGTCGTAGATCTCCGCCGGGGAACCGATCTGCTCGATGCGGCCCTTGTTCATCACGACGATCGTGTCGGACATGGCCAGCGCCTCGCCCTGGTCGTGCGTCACGTAGAGGGTCGTGACGCCGAACCTCTGCTGGAAGGAGCGCAGCTCGGCACGCAGCTGCGCGCGCAGCTTGGCGTCCAGGTTGGACAGCGGCTCGTCCAGGAGCAGGACCTCCGGCTCGCAGAGCAGAGCCCGCGCCAGCGCGAGCCGCTGCTGCTGGCCGCCGCTGAGCTGCGTCGACCACCGGTCCACGTACTCCGCCAGCCCCACCTGCTCCAGCATCGCGAGCACCCGGGTCCGCACTTCGGTGCGGGAGCAGGTCTTGCGGCCGTACCGGAGGGGGAAAGCAGCGTTGTCGAAGACCTTCATGTGCGGCCAGATCCCGTAGGACTGCGGCACCATCGCGATCGGCCGATCCTCGGGTGGCACGTCACGCCGGTCGTCGGCGGAGAAGACGGACTTGCCGTTCATCGAGATTTCCCCGCGGTCGGCGCTTTCCAGCCCCGCGAGACAGCGCAGGGTGGTGGTCTTGCCGCACCCGCTGGGGCCCAAGAGGGTGTAGAAGCTGCCGGGCGGGACGGTGAAGCCGACGTTGTCGACCGCCAGACTCACCGCGTCGTCCTGCTTGCGGGTGAAGCGCTTCTCCAGCCCGGAGATCACAACCGCGTTCTGCATGGGAACCACACCTCACATGTGTTGTTGGGAGCCACGGCGGTTGACCCACCAGACGGAGCCGGCGGAAAGCGCGAGCAGCAGGACCGCGAGGGCGCTGGCCTCGGGGTAGTTCGCGCTCTCGCCGATCATGTCCCACAGCAGCACCACGACGGTGCGGTTGTCGGAGCTGGACAGCAGGAGCGCGATGGGGAGCTCGCCCAGCGCGTTGGCGAAGACCCACAGCCAGGTCCGGGTCACCGAGGGAGCGGCGAGCGGGAGCACGACGCGGCGCAGCACGGTGCCGCGGCGGGCACCGGAGACGCGGCCGACCTCTTCGAGGCCGCCGTCGAGCTGCAGCAGGGCGGTCTGGATCATCCGTGACGCGCGCGGGGCGTACCGCGTGGTGAGCGCGATGACGATGATCCAGATCGTGCCGTAGACCGGGATCGGCAGGAACAGGTACAGGAACAGGACCGCGACGCCCAGCACGACGCTGGGGACGGCGAAGACCAGGAACGTCAGGTCGAACAGCGCCCGGCCGACGCGCCCGCCCCGGGTCGAGGCCAGCGCCAGCCACAGGCCGAGGCCCGCGGTGAGTGTCGCCGTCACCAGGCTGATCACCAGGGTGTTGACCACCGCGTGGGTCAGGCTGGGGTTGCTGAAGATCGCGCCGTAGTTGCCGAAACCGAGATCGCCCAGGCTGTGCAGGTTGATGGGCTGCAGGAACGGCGTCAGGCTCGTCCACACCAGGGTGAGGATGGGGATGACGATCGCGACGAGCACGTACAGCGTCACGGCGGCGGCCACCGGAACCCGCCACCGGCCGAGCCGGACCGGTGTGACCCGGTAGCCCTTGCCGCTCACCACCTGGAACCGGTGCGACTCCCGCGTCTGCCGCCGGTAGACGGCGATCAGCACCAGCGACAGCAGGACGAGCAGCACGCCGTAGGCGCTGGCCCGACCGTAGTCCGACAGGCCCGACGGCGGCTGCAGGGCCGCCTGGACCAGGCTGCTGAACACGAAGATCTGGTCCGGGGTGCCGAGGATGGACGGGATCGCGAACTCTTCGAGCGCGATGACGGCCAGCAGCATCGCGGCGGCGCTCATGGCGGGCAGGGTGAGCGGCAGGACCACCTTCCGGGTGCGGGTGAACCAGCCGGCGCCCGAAGCCGCGGCGGCTTCCTCGAACTCGACGTTGAGCCGGGCGAAGGCCGGCGCGAGCATGAGGTACATCCCCGGGACGCCGAAGATGCCGGCGACCAGGATCATCCCGGGCAGCGAGTAGATGTCGACCGACAGGCCGAAGACCCGCCGGACGAGCAGGGCGACGGGCCCGTTCGCCGGGTTGGCCGCCAGCACCCAGGCCACCGCCATCACCGTCGCCGGCACGGCCATCGGCGCCAGCGCGCTCGGCGCGAGGAACCGGCGGCCGGGGATGTCGGTCCGCTCGAACAGGTAGGCCAGGCTGACGCTGATGACCAGCGCCAGTGCCACGGTGCCGACCACGAACACCAGCGAGTTGACGGCGACCTCGAGCACCCGCGGCGAGGAGAAGATCTTGGTGAAGTTGCCGATAGTGAAGCCGGGGATCTGGAACGGCAGCTTCAGCTCGCTGTCCTTGAGGCTGCTGTAGATCAGCATGCCCAGCGGGAACAGCACGAGGTAGGCCAGCAGGACGCCGATGGCGATGTTGACGGCGGTGAGCACGCGGTCGCGGCGGTGGGGGCGGGCCTCGTCGGGTCGGCGAGGGGGCGCGGCGGGGGCGACCCGGGTGACGGACTGCATCGTTGGAGTCTCCAAAGTGGACGGCGGGCCGGTCAGTTCACGTCGGTGCCCATGGCCTGCTCGATCTGGGGGAAGAAGCCGGAGAACCGCTCGTACTGCTTGATGTCGGTCTCGCTGAACCACTGGACACCGGCCGCGCACAAGGCGGCGACGACACGGTTGCGGCTTGCCTGCGAACAGTCGGTGCGGGTCGGGAGGATCGAGTTGTAGCTGCCGGCCAGCGCGGCCTGGCCCTCGGCCGAGGCGAGGAACGCGGTGAGCAGCCGGCCTGCCGCCGGGTGCGGTGACCCTTCGGGCACGAACAGGTACGCCTTGTTGGCGTTGGTCGGGCCGACCGGGGCCACGGCGATCGGCGCGCCCTTGGCGCGGTCGTCCAGCACGAGGTTGATCAGGTCGGTGCCGGCCGGGGTCTGGCCGGAGACGATGTTCGTGTGCGCCTGCGTGGTGTTGTCGGTGAAGTGGGGGTGCAGCTGCGCCAGGCGGGAGGCGTAGTCGCGGCCGGCGTCCGTGCCCAGCGCCGGGTCCTGCGCCCACACCGTCATGAACGAGCCACGTGACTCCACGGTCAGCTTGCCGTCGTTCCACCGCGGGGACAGCAGGTCGTCCCAGCTGCGGGGCGCCGAAGCGGCGGGCACGGCGTTCGTGTTGTACGCCCAGACCTTCGGCACGGCCCAGACGTAGACGAAGTTCCCGTCGAAGATCTGCGCACCGGGCACTTGGTAGCGGGCCCAGTCCACCGGGGCCGCCATGTCCAGCGAGGGCAGCACGGTGAGGCCGCCGGCGTTGGAGACGTCGAAGCTGACGCGGCCCGCGGCCTGCTCCACGTTCAGCTGCGTGACGAGGTCCGGGGCCTTCTTGTTGGTGTACTTGACGGCGATCCCGGGGTACTTCTTCTGGAAAGCCTGGATGGCTTTCCGCATCTGCGCCTCGGGTTTCGGGGCGAACCAGACGACCTGTCCCTCCGCCTTGGCGGCCTGGTACAGCTCGGCCAGGTTCTTGGCGTCGGGCACCGGCGGTGGTTCACTGCAGGCCGTGCCGAGCAGCGCCGTGAGGACGGCGATGGCAGTCAACCTGCGCAGGCGGCGGTGGCGCATGGGACTCACTGTCCCTCCGCGACGGTGACGCCGTAAAGCCGAGCGGCGGTGCCCCCGGTGATCAGGGCGAGTTCGTCCTCGTCGAGCGCCGGCAACTGGCGACCTACGAGATCGGACAGTTCGGACAGTGATCCGGCGGAAGCGGGGAAGTTGGAGCCCCACAGCACGTGGTCCGCGCCGAACTCCTTGACCAGCGTTTCGACCAGTGGCGCCGCGGAGCCGGCCTCACGCTGGGCACGCAGGACGACGGGCGGGGTGAGCTTGACGTAGACCCGGCCGGTCCCGCTGAGCGGAGAAGGGTACGGGGCGGCACTGTCCAGCTGGGGGCGGGCGGCGTGGTCGAGGACCACGGTCAACCCTTCGTAGCGCTGGAGGAGCCCGGAAAGGATCGGGGCGTGCTGGGCGTGCATCTGGACGCAGACCGGGACCCGGCGCTCGGACAGGAACTCCCACACCGGCGTCATGCGCTCGTCGTCCAGGCCGCGGCCCGGGGTCGGCACAGCGGTGGTGCCGTCCGCGGCGCGGATGCGCACGCCGGAGAAGCCGCGCTCGTCGATCCAGTGCCCCAGGTCGTCGACGGCTTTCGGGGAGAGGAAGTCGACCGAGCAGACGCCGCTGAGGCGGCCCGGGTGCCGGGCGAGCTCGTCGGCGACGTAGCTGTTGTCGAACCCGTACACCGTCGAGGCCTGGACCACCACGAGGTGGTCCACGCCGGCGACGTCGGCCTCGCGTAGCAGGCCGTCGATGCCGGCCGGACGCTCGCGCGACCACTCGGAACGGTGACCGCCGAGCGGCGCGGCGGGGTAGGCGGTGGTGTCGGAGGAGATGATGTGGGTGTGCGTGTCGACGCTGAACATGGCACCTCTGATCGGGGACGGGCGGGCGGGGTTCAGCCGAGGTGGCGAGTGAAGTCGGCGAGCAGCTCGGCGACCGTCACCGGCGTGCGGATGACGTTCTGCTGCAGCGCGTAGTCGATCGCTACCTGGAGCCCGGCGACGAGTTCGTCGGTGACGCCGAACCGTAGAGCGCGCACGCGCGGACCAGGGTCCGGTTCGGCCTTGCGTTCCTCGATCCGGGCACCGAACGCGGTGTACAGGTCGGCCACCGCGCCGGGTTCGGCCTCCAGGAAGTCCTGCCGGACGGTGAGCATGTGGTTGATCGGCACCGTCGCGTGCCGGACGCCCCACGCCTCCTCAGCCGCTCGCCAGTCCGGGATCACCGGCACCAGCGGACCCTCGGCGCTGTCGAGCGCGGGCGGCCCGAGGACAGCGGCCGCGACGTCGCCGCGCCCCAGGATGTCGAGCACCTTCCCGCTCGTGCGCTCGACGTTCGGCGGCTCGACGTACTCGGCGACGTGCGGCTCCTCGGTCGTCACCCAGGTGACGTCCTTGGCATCGACGCCGTACTCCTCGTGCAGGATGCCGCGAACCCACAGGCCAGTGGTCTGACTGTAGGCGCGCACCCCGACCCGCCGGCCGGCCAGGTCCGCCGGGGCGAGCGCCGCCGAACCGGGCCAGCGGGTCAGCGAGTGGTGGTGGAAGTCGCCGCTGAGCACCACCGGCAGCAGGGAGATCGGCGCTCCGGCCTCGTGGGCCTGCAGGAAGGTGGCGATGGCCAGCTCGCTGACGTCGTAGCGCAGCTCACGCACCATCGGGGCGAACGCGCGGTAGATCGGGTCGGCCGCCTCGAGCGTGACCGGGTGCCCACCCGCGGTGAACGCCGGATCGGTGAGGAACGCCGTGTGCGGGTAGGACTTCACCGCGACGGACAGGGACCTGGCCATGAGACAACTCCTCTGTTGTGCAGGGGTCGAGAGGGGTGGCGTCCCGGCGCCTCAGCTGCCGAGCGAACGACCATAATGTCGAACAGTATCGGTGACCGTACGCGGCCAATCTCGGGTTTTCAAGCTCTGGTCACTCAGATCGTTAAACAATCTCATTGCCGGACCCGCGCGGCGACTGCTACGGTCGCTCGGCAAGTTGTTAAACAATCCGACGGCCGCCAAGCGAGGTCCCAGCTTTGATCGAAATCGACGAGGAGATCCCCGTCCCCGCGCTGCCGGGACGGGTGTGGGAGGTCGTATCCGACCCCGGTGAAGTGGTGTCGTGCATCAGCGGCGCCGAGCTCGGCCAGTCGCACGAGGACGGTTCCTTCGACGGCACGCTGGTCGTGAAGTTCGGCGCCGTCCGGGTGCGCTTCGGCGCCCGGGTGTCGCTGGACCTGGACGAACCCGAACGGGAAGGATGCCTCTCGGCGAAGGGCCGGGACGGGCAGGGCGCCACGCGCTTCTCCGCGCACGCCACGTTCCGCGTCCGGGAAGACGCCGGTGGTGCCTGGGTCCACGTCACGGGAGAAGTCACCCTCGCGGGCAAGCTGGCCTCGCTGATCGAAGCCGGCGCCGGCGCCGTGGTTTCCCGGATGACCAGGGATTTCGCGGACGAACTGGTCCGCCGCTGCGCCGGCACCGCCGAGGTGGTCCAGCCGCGCCGCTCGTCCGGGTGGACGCGGCTGCGGGCCTGGTGGCTGCGGATCGTCCACAAGCGACAGATCGACCCGAGCGAGGTGCGCAGTGGCCAGGCTCAATAGCGTGATCGCCGCCCTGGAAACGGGGCAACACGCCTTCGCGGCCTTCGCCGCTCCCGAACCTGCGGCGGCCCTCGACTTCGCGGCCACGGACTACGACGGCCTGGTCTTCGAAGCCGAGCACAAGCCGTGGGACGCCGCGAACCTGCGGGACAGCCTCCAGTACCTGCTCGACCGGCGCCGCATCTTCGAAGCGGGCACCCTCGCCCCGTCGCCCACGCCTTTCGTCCGGGTTCCCGTCAACGGCGCGGAACACGGCCAGTGGCACGCGAAACAGGCCCTCGACCTCGGCGCGTACGGCATCGTCTGGCCGCACATCTCACGCGTCGAGGAGGCGCGCAACGCCGTCGCGGCGTGCCGCTACCCCCGGCTGCCCGACGTGGCCCGCTACGAACCGGCCGGACTGCGCGGTGACGCGCCCGCCGCGGCCGCGCGGTACTGGGGGCTGTCCACGCAGGACTACTACGCCAAGGCCGACGTGTGGCCGCTCGACCCGGACGGCGAGATCCTGGCCGTGATCCAGATCGAGGACCAGCTCGGCATCGAGAACCTGCCCGCGATCCTCGACGAGGTGCCCGGCATCGGCCTGATCCTCATCGGCGAGGGCGACCTGAGCCAGGAGCTGGGCGTGCCGCGGCAGCTCGAGCACCCGCTGATGGTCGAGGCCAGGGCCCGGATCGTGAAGACGTGCCTGGAGCACGACGTCGTGGTCGGGCACCCGCACGTCACCACCCGCAACGTCGAGCAGGTCCTCGACGAGGGCTACCGCTTTCTCATGACCGCACCGGTGCGCAGCTACCCCGGTCTCGAGCGGGGCCGGGAACTCACCGGGAGGAACCCTTCATGATCATCGACTGCCACGGTCACTTCACCACGGCGCCGCGCGCGCTCGGCGAGTGGCGCGAACGTCAGATCCGGGCGTTCGAGGACGCGGGAGAGCGCGTCTCGCCCGACGAGCTGCACATCGGCGACGACGAGATCCGCGCCGCGATCGAGGGCGGCCAGCTGAAGCTGCAGCGCGAGCGCGGCACCGACCTCACCCTGTTCTCGCCGGGCGCGGGGAAGATGGCGCACCACTACGGCGACGCCGAAACCAGCCTCGTCTGGTCCCGCGTGAGCAACGACCTCATCGCCCGCGTCTGCGGCCTGTTCCCGGACCGGTTCGCGCCCGTCTGCCAGCTCCCGCAGTCACCCGGCGACGCGCTGGCGGCCTCCGTCCGCAACTCCGTGGCCGAGCTGGAGCGCTGCGTCACCGGACTGGGGTTCGTCGGGTGCCTGCTCAACCCCGACCCGTCCGACGGGTACTGGCAGGCCCCGCCGCTGACCGACCGGGTCCACTACCCGCTCTACGAGAAGCTGGTGGAGCTGGACGTCCCCGCCATGGTGCACGTCGCGATGTCACGCAACGACGCGGTGCAGGGCACCTGCGCGCACTACCTCAACGGCGACACCACCGCGTTCATGCAGCTGTGCGAGTCGGACCTGTTCCGCGACTTCCCGACGTTGCGGCTGATCCTGCCGCACGGCGGCGGCGCCGTGCCCTATCACTGGGGCCGCTACCGCGGGATGATGCTGGACCGGGGCCGGCCGCCGCTGGAGGAGTCGTTGCTGGGCAACGTCTTCTTCGACACCTGCGTCTACCACAAGCGCGGCCTGGAACTGCTGACCGACGTCGTTCCCGCCGCCAACGTGCTGTTCGCCTCGGAGATGATCGGCGCCGTCCGCGCGGTCGATCCCGAGACCGGGCACCGCTTCGACGACACCTTGGCCCTGCTGGAGGCCATTCCTGCCATCACCCCCGAGGACCGGCGTGCCATCTACGGCGGCAACGCGCTGCGCGTGTTCCCCCGCCTCGCGGCCTGGCTCCCCCACCACGAAGAGCAGGAGGTCACGCGGTGAAGGTCTACGAAGCACTGGCCGCAGCGTTCGCCGCCGAGGGCACGACGGACGTGTTCGGCATGATGGGCGACGCCAACATGCACTGGATGAACGCGCTGTCCGGGCATGGCACCCGCCTCTACGAGGTGCGGCACGAGGGGGCGGGGCTCAGCATGGCGCACGGGTTCGCCCGCGCCTCGGGCCGGCCCGGCGTCGTGACGACCACGAGCGGGCCGGGGGTCGCGCAGCTCGCCACCTCGATGCTCGTGGCCGCCCGCGCCCGCATCCCGCTCGTCGCGTTCTGCGGCGAGACCCCGCTGGGGGACGACTCCGCCGTGCAGTACCTCGACCAGCGCCGCTTCGCCGCCGCGATCGAGTGTGCATTCCTCCAGGTGACCAAGGCCGATTCCGCCGAAGAGGTGGTGCGGCGCGCTTTCCACCTCACCCGCACCGAATCCCGGCCCGTCATGCTCAGCGCGCCGATCGACGTCCAGTTGCAGGAGTTCGAGGACGTCATGCCCTACTCGCCGTCCACCGAGCTGCTCCGGGCCCCGAGGCTGCTCCCACACCCGGACCGGATCGAGCAGGCCCGCGAGCTGATCGCGGCGAGCAAGCGCCCGGTGATCATCGCCGGGCGCGGCGCGCGGCAGGCGGGCGCGGCCGAGCAGGTCCTCGCCCTCCAGCAGCGGACCGGCGCTTTGCTCGCGACGACCTTGCAGGCCAAGAACTGGCTGTACGGCCGGAGCGACTACCACGTCGGGATCGCCGGGCTGTTCGGCAGCAAGGTCGCGATGGAACTGCTGCAGGAGGCCGACTGCGTGGTGGCGGTGGGCGCGAGCCTCAACCACTACACCATCGAAAGCGGCTACCTGTTCCCCGACGCGAAGTTCGTGCAAATCGACACCGCGCCGAACGTGGTGATGGGCAACGGCCGGGTCGCCGACTGCTACGTCCAGGCGGACGCGATCACCGGGCTCACCGCGTTGACCGGCGCTCTCGACGGCGTCGAGGCGGAAGGCTTCCACACCCCCGACGTGCACCGCCGGCTCACCGCGCCCCTGGTCGACCCGGCCGAGTACCGGCGCGAGCCCGGCCTGCTCGACCCGCGCGAGGCGATCGCCGTGGTCGACGAAGAGCTGCCGGGCGAGATCGGACTGGTGCTCGGCAGCGGGCACCAGACGGACTTCGGCACCATGCTGTTCCAGCGCTCCCGCGAGGTCACCTCGAACTACGGCATGTTCGGCGCCATCGGCCAGGCCCCGCTGCTGACCATCGGCGCCGTGGTGGCGAAGGGTGAGCCGATGTTCGTGGTCGAGGGCGACGCGAGTTTCCTCATGCACCTGCCGGAGTTCGAGACGGCCTGCCGCTACCGCCTGCCCGTGCTGGTCGTCGTCATGAACGACGAAGGGCTCGGCGCGGAGTACCACAAGGCCGCCGCCAAGGGCCTCGACCCGGCCCTCGCGGTGATCCCGACGCCCGAGCTGGGCACGGTGGCCCAGGCTCTCGGCGGCGGCGGGGCGACCGTGCGGACTGTCGACGAACTGCGGGCCGCGTTGGTCGAGTACGTGCGGGCCCCGCGTCCGACGGTCATCGACGTCCGCATCACGCGCGACGTGCTCAGCGTGCCCTATCGGCGAATCCAGTACGGCGAGGACGTGTGATCGTGAAAATCATCCTGGGCAACGACGACCTCGCGACCGCGGCGGTCGAAGCCGCCGGCGGCGAACGCCTCGACGTCCGTCCCGTGCACAAGGCGTCGCGCGGGTTCGTCGACGACGGCACCGCGGACGTCTGCGAGCTGGCGATCGTGACGCTGTTGCAGGCGGTCGCGTACGACAAGCCGGTGGCGCTGCTCCCGGTCATCGCGCTCGGCCGGCACCAGCACCAGACGCTGGTGACCTTGACCGAGCCAGGGATCGAGGCCGTCCGCGGGCGCACCGTCGGCGTGCGTTCGTGGAGCCAGACCACCGGCGTGTGGGTGCGGGGCTTCCTCACCGAGCAGTACGGGATCGATCTGGCCGAAGTGGACTGGATCACCTACGAGGACGGCCACCTGCCCGAGTACACCGACCCGGCATGGGCGCGGAGGGCGCCGGAAGGCGCGAAGCTGCCCGCGGAGTTCCTCGCCGGCGGGGTCGGCTACGGGATCCTCGGCAACGAGCTGCCCTCCGACGACCGGATCCGCACCGCCATTCCCGACGCGCTCGCCGTCGCGGAGAAGTGGGCTGCCCGCAAGGGATTCACGCCGGTCAACCACGTCGTCGCGATCAACCGGAAGGCGGACGCCAAGGCCGTCCTCGCGGTCTACGACGCGCTCGCGGCGCGTGCCCCGGCCGGCTTCGAGGCCCTGCGCGGGCCGGTCACCGAAGTCGCCCGCTACGCGCGGGAGCAGCAGGTGCTGCCCCGCGACGTCTCGTTCGACGAACTGGTGGACCGCACCTGCTCGGCGCTCGGGGTAAGCGCTTCCCGTCTCGGCTGAAAGAAAGGCACGACATGGAAAAGCTTTCGATGGTCCTGGGCGACTACGCACACGGCCGCGCCCTGCTGAGCGGCGACGTCGAAGTCCCGGGCCACCTGGTGGAACCGGTCGAGGTCTCCCCGGTGATCGGGGCGTACCGGCGGATGATCCGCGACCTCGAGTTCGACGTCTGCGAGCTCGCGCCGACGTCCTACCTGATGGCGCTGCAGGCGGGCGTGCCACTGACGGCCATCCCGGTCTTCCTCAACCGCCGGTTCCACCATGCCGACGTCCAGTGCGCGGCGGCGTCCGGGATCAGCGTCCCCGGCGACCTGGCGGGCAAGCGGATCGGCGTGCGCGCCTACACCGTCACCACCGGGGTGTGGGTGCGCGGCATCCTCCAGAACGAATACGGCCTCGACCTCGGCTCGGTCACGTGGGTCGTCGACGACGAGGACCACATCGAGGGCCGCGCCCCGGCGAACGTCGAGCGGGTCACCGACGGCCGGTCGCTCGGTGAGTTGCTGCGCGCGGGAGAGATCGACGCCGCGCTGAGCGGCAACGCCGGCACGGGACGCGCCGGCGCGCCGCGGGCCGGGTGGTCGTCTTCGCCGGAGCAGCCCGCCGCCGACACCGGGCCGTACCCGCTGTTCCCCGACCACGACGTCCTGGCCACCGACTGGTACCTGCGCACCGGGATCTACCCCCTGCACTCGGTGATCGCGCTGCGCCACGAAGTCGTCGAGCGGGATCCCGGGCTGCCCAGCGCGTTGTACGCCGCGTTCGCCGAAAGCAAGCGGCGTCAGGTCGCGGCGGACCCGGAGTGGTCGGCGCTGCCCCGGCTGGGCAAGCAGGCCCGGCAGCTCGGTACCGACCCGATCCCGTACGGCCTGGCCGCCAACGACCGCAGCCTGCGGGCACTGGTCGCGTTTTCGCGCGAGCAAGGCCTGCTCGACGCGGAGCCGCAGCAGCTGTTCGCCGACGGCGACTACCCCGACGCCTGAGAGGAAACCCATGGACATCATCGACACCCACTGCCACATCATCTCCGGTGACCTCGCGAAGTATCCGCGCGCTCCGCTCGGCGGCAAGCAGTCGAGCTGGGCCGCGACCCGGCCGGTCGACGCCGACGGGATAGCCGCGCGCATGGCCGAAGCGGGCATCGCCCAGGCCGTGCTGGTGCAGGCCACTACCGCCTACGGCTACGACAACTCCTACGTCCTCGACAGCCGCGCGCGGCGACCGGACCGGTTCCTCGCGGTCGGGACGGTGGACCCGCTGCGACTCGACGCCGCCGAGCACCTCACGGCCGCGACGGGCGAGGGCGGCCTGTCCGGCGTGCGGCTGTTCACCAGCGGCAGCACCGTGCCCACCCAGGGAGAATGGTTCGCGGCACCGGAGAGCTACCCGTTCTGGGAGCGGGCGTCCGAGCTGGGCGTCACGGTGTGCCTGCAGATGCGGCTCGGCCCGGCGACCGCGCAGCTGGTCGCGCTGCTGGACCGGTTCCCCGCCGCGCGGATCCTCTTGGACCACCTGGGTTACCCCGCGGTCGCGGAGTCGCCCGCGGACGCCGGGGCGGAGGTGGCGAAGCTGGCCGTCCACCCGAACCTGCACCTCAAGCTGACCCACCGCACCCTCGAACCCCTGCACGCCGCCGGCAAGGAAGCCGGTGCGTTCCTCGACCCCGTCCTGGCGTCCTTCGGCGCGAACCGGATCGCGTGGGGGTCGAATCTGCCCGCCGCCGAACAGTCCCTGCCCGAGCTCGTCACCCTCGCCCAGGAGGTCCTGGCCGAGGTCCCGGAGTCCGAGCAGCGCGAAATCTTCGCCGGTACCGCGCGACGGCTGTACCCGGGACTGTCCGGTTAGGTGAGCGACGTCAAGGCCACGACCACGCGCTACGGCCAGGTGTACGAGGAGCTGCGCACGCTGCTGGTTTCGGGCGGCTACGAGCCGAACACCCGGCTGACCGAAGCGGATCTGACGAGCAGGTTCGGCGCGTCGCGCGGGACGATCCGCTCGGTGCTGATCCGGCTGGCCCAGGAGGGTTACGTCACCAGCGAAGTCAATCGGGGTGTCCGCACCAGGAGCTTCACCATCGAGGAGGCGGCGGACATCCTCGAGGCCCGCGAAACCCTGGAAGCGGCGCTGGCGGCCAAGGCCGCCGAGCGCGCGACCGACCGGGAGATCGCCGAGCTGCGCCGGACCCTGGAGGCGATGGAGCAGGCGCAGGAACGCGGTGACCAGGCCGCCTACACCCGGGGTAACCGGGCGTTCCACCAGCAGGTGAAAGCAGCCGCGCACCAGGCCACGCTGGCACGCACCTACGACACGCTCCTCTACCCGCTGGTGATGCGCCAGTACCGGAACATCTCGGCACGCCACCCGCGCGCCGGTTCCCTGGCCGAGCACCGGGCGATCCTGCTGGCCATCGTGACCCGCAACCCGGAAGCGGCGTCGGCCGCGATGCGCCTCCACGTCGGCTCCGCGCGGCGGGCGTTGCTGCTCGACCAGCGACGTCGCGCCTCGGACAGCGGTGGGCGGTCGTAGGGCAGTCCTGGTGGGGCGCCCTGGACGCGGCCCCCTTGATCTCCTTGTCGCCGCCGGGGCGCGAAGGAGGACAAGGTGGCCGGACCGGTCAGAAGGAAAGGATGTCTTGCGTGAGGTAGAGCGGCATGGAGTCCTCCCACTGGCTGTCCGTCAGCAGCTTCTTGCCGGAGCCGTCCGCGTTCATGCTGAAGATCTGGCCGTAAGGCTGGAAGGTGTTGTCGTACAGGGCGGCTTCTTCCCGGAAACCGTACATGCCGCTGTTGTAGAGGATGCGTCCGTCGTAGTTCCAGACGGCGTGGCCGTCGTTCGCGCCGCTGCTGGTCAGGGTGCGCAGGTCGCTTCCGCCGGGGCGGATGGTGCACACGTCGAAGTTGGTCGCGCTCGTCTTGCGGGTGAAGAGGATCAGCGTGCCGTCCGGGGACCAGTCGGGCAGGTTGTCGGACTCGGTGGTGAGAACGCGCGTCGCTCCGGTGGTCAGGTCGAGGACGCGCAGGCCGTTCGCCGCGCCCCACACGCGGTAGACGAGCTGGTTGCCGTCCGGGGAGTAGCTCGGGAAGCCGGCGTTGGTCGTGTTGTCCGTGAGCGCCTGCAAGCCCGATCCGTCGCTGCGTACCCGCATCACCGCGGCCGTCAGCACCGCGCGTTCCTGGAACCAGCCGCCCAGGCCGAACGCCAGCCACTGGCCGTCCGGTGACCACGCGGGCCGGAACGCGCCGGCCAGGCCCTTCGCGACCAGCGTCGGGTCGAGACCGCTCGCCGAGGTGTCGAAGACGACCTTCTGGTCCGAGCCGTCCGGTTTCATGGTGACGATCGAGGATCGCGCGGACCCGGTCTGCTTCTGCGTGATGGCGAGGCGGCCTTGCCGCGACAGCACCGGGAAGACGTCGCAGAACCGGCATTCCCAGTCGGGGTCCCAGCTGTAGAGCGGCGCGTCGAGCGCGCGCGTGGTGAAGCCGACCTTCTCGTAGACCACCGACTTCCCGTCCGGCGACCAGACCGGTGAGCGCAACGACCGCTTGACCGGCGGGCGGGTGCCCGACACGTAGGCCAGTCCCTCGTCGGGGCCGCCCTTGATCAGGTAGCCGATCTCGGTGGCGCTGACGTACTGCGGCGCGACCTTCAAGTGCGGGCCGGAAGTGTGCTCGACGCGGTGGGTGCCGGTCGCGACGTCGACCGAGACGATCTGGGATTCGACGACCCCGATGGCCTCCGGGCGGTGGGCGCCCCAGGTGCCTTCGGTGGTGATCTCGTAGTAGACGATCCGGCTGCCGTCCGGTGACCACTTCGGCGAGCCCAGGCAGTACCCCGGTTTGGTCGCGACCCGGCGGAAGCCGGTGCCGTCCGGTCTGATCACGTAGATGCTCAGTTCCTGGGTGTGCTCCCAGCCGTGACCGTCGTCGTGGCCGCGCCAGGCTGTGTCGCGGTCGCTGGAGAAGGCGATCCACCGGCCGTCGGGGGACCACGCCGGTTTGAAGTGGCCGTCGGGGCTGCCCGGGTCGCCGGCGAGCGCGGCGGTGCCGGTCAGGGTGGTCAGTTTCCGGGTTTGCATGTCCAGCAACCAAATCTGGGCTTTGTGGTCGGCCGAGCGCGTGGACACGAAGGCCAGCTTCGACCCGTCCGGGGACAGGACGGCGCCGTCGTCCACCGCCGGGCCCGTCACCAGGGCCTGGACGCCGACGCCCTGGCCCGATCCGTTGAGGCCGGCCTGGTAGAGGCAGGAGTTGCCGTCGCCGCCGCGTTCCGAGGTGAAGAACAGGGTCCGGCCGTCGGCGGAGAAGCTGGCGTGGCGGTCGTAAGTCGTGCCTTGCCAAAGCTTTCGCTCGTTCGAGCCGTCGGCGTCGGCGATGTACAAAGTGGCCGAGGAGGGGCCGATGCGGTTCATCAGCAGCACGCCCTTCTTGCCCGGCGAGGCTGCTGCCACGGCGAAGGGCCGGGACAGGAAGGTCGCTGCGGCAGCCGCCGCGCCGGCGGCCAGGAACGTTCGGCGCTGCATATCGGGTGACATCGTTGTACCTGAACCCTTCGCCGTTGGAGGACGCAGTCGCGCACCGGGAGCCGGCGGCGCTCGACGCGGTCGTCAAGCCGCGGCCGGCGCGTGGTCTGACCCCGGTCGGGGTGCGGTAGTTCGAACCTGCGGATGCGCAGATTGTCAAACAACTTTGAGTGACGGTAGCACCGGCCAATCTTCGCGGCAAGCAGGATTGTCCGGCAATCATGACCGCGTGACCGAGTTGAGCTGGCGTGGATCTTTGAGTTCCCTGTGAGTTCTTGTGGGGCTCGCGCCGGTGGTGTTACCTTCACGGCGCAAGTTGTCGGACAATCCAGAGACGGGTGCGAGCTGAGACGCCGGTGACGGCGCCGTTCGGCCGTCGCGTGCCGGATCGCCTCACCCGTAGCCGGTCAAGGAGACAGAGTTGTCGACGAACCAGCGTGACCCCAGCGTGGAAGCACTCCGCTTCGAGAACGTCACCCTGGAATTCCCGGGGGGACACCAACCGGCCATCGAGGACGTCTCCCTCCGGGTCGCGCGGCGGAAGTTCGTCGCCGTGATCGGGCCGAGCGGCTGCGGCAAGAGCACGATCCTGAACCTGGCGGCCGGACTGCTGGCCCCGACCCAAGGCGAGGTCCACTTCGACGGCGAGCCCGTCACCGGCGTCAACTCCCACGCGGCCTACGTGACCCAGAAGGCGAACCTGTTGCCGTGGCTCAGTGTGAAGGCGAACATCGGCTTGGCGCTGAAGTTCCGCAACCTGCCCAGGGACGAGCGCACCGAGCGCATCGCCCACTGGATCAAGGTCGTGGGCCTCACCGGCTTCGAGGACCACTACCCCCGGGAGCTGTCCGGGGGGATGCAGAAGCGCGTCGCGATCGCGCGGGCGCTGATCTACGACCCGTCGATCGTGCTCATGGACGAGCCGTTCGGGCCGCTGGACGCGATCACCCGGCTCAAGCTCCAGCAGGAGCTGCTCAACCTGTGGGAAGAGCAGCAGGGCACGCTCGTCTTCGTCACCCACGACCTCAACGAGGCGATCTACCTCGCCGACGAGGTCGTCGTGATGTCGAGCGGGCCGGGCCGGATCCGCCGCGTCCTGCAGGTCCCCTTCGAACGGCCCCGCAACATCGGCACTCTCGTCGAGTCGCGCGAGTTTTCGGAGATCTACAACGACCTGTGGAGCCAGTTCAAGTCGGAGATCGACGTGCAGGCAGGACGGCCGTGACCGGGCTGCGGTACCGCCCCAGCGCCCCGACGCGGCGACCCGAGCGGTGGACGCCGGAGCTGCTCGAAAAGATCGAGTGGCGCCGGAAGGCGGCGGACGAGCCGTTCCGCGGTGTCGCCACCTCCGACGGCCTCCGGCCCGGCCTGTTTCCGGTGCACAGCACCGGCATCGACGTCAGCGGCGTGCGCACCGCGGCCGAGGACTACCTGGCCGCGCTGACCCCGCGCGAACTGGCCGACGGCCGGCTCCCGATGGACGACGTGACCTGGCGGCACTGGGCCAACGGCGCCCGGTACTTCCTGCGCCACGGCCTCTGCCTGGAGGAACTCGACGACACCAAGCGGCAGCTGGCCCTGGACATCGTCCGCGCCAGCCTCAGCGACGCCGGCTTCGCGCAGGTCGTCGACCTGATGCACCTCAACCTGACGATCGGTGAGCTGCGCGGCGAGGAGGACCTGCTCAACGAATGGCTGTACTGGTTCAGCCTCTACGGCGAGCCCGAGCGGGGCGGCCCGTGGGGCTGGCAGCTCGACGGCCACCACGTGAACGTCAACTGCGTCTTCGTCGGTGACCGGATGGTGCTCACCCCGACGTTCCTCGGCGCCGAACCGGTCGTCGCCGAATCGGGGAAGTACGCCGGTACCACGGCTTTCCGGCGCGAGGAGGCCGTCGGCCAGGAGCTGTTCACCAGCCTGACCGGACACCAGCGCGGCCGGGCCATGATCGCCGACGAGCTGCCGCCGGATCTGTTCGTCGGCGCCTTCCGCGACAACTTCAAGCTGAACTACGAAGGCCTGCCGTTCGGCGATCTCAAGCCCGCGCAGCGCGCGACCGCGGCCGAGCTGCTCGGCCTGTACGTCGGCCGCGCCGGTGACGCGCACGCCCGCGTCCGGATGGACGAGGTCCTCGCCCACGAGCGGGAGACGTACTTCGCGTGGGCCGGCGACGGAAAGCCCGGCGCGGTCTTCTACTACCGCCTGCACAGCCCGGTGCTCCTCGTCGAGTTCGAGCACCAGGCCGGGGTGATGTTCGACAACGACGTGCCGTCGCGGCGGCACATCCACACCGTCGTCCGCACCCCGAACGGCAACGACTACGGCGCCGATCTGCTGCGTCAGCACCACGAGCGGTTCCACCGGCACCCCGGCATGACGGCATGACGGACACCAGCAGCACCACGAGCGAGCACAAGAGTTCCGCCACCCGGTACAGCCAGGCGTACGAGGAACTGCGCTCGCTGCTGCTGTCGGGCACCCTCGAGCCGAACACGCGGCTCACCGAAGCCGACCTGACCACCAGGTTCACCGTCTCGCGCAGCACGATGCGCGCGGTCCTCGTGCGGCTGACGCAGGAGGGCTACGTCACCAGTGAGGTCAACCGCGGAGTCCGGACCCGCAGCTTCTCACCCGAAGAGGCGAAGGACATCCTGGAAGCGCGCGAAACGCTGGAAGCCGCCTTGGCCGGAAAGGCGGCCGAACGGGCCACGGAAGACGAGATCGCCGAACTGCGCGCCACTTTGGACACCATGGCGGACGCTCGGGCCCGCGGCGACCAGGCGGCGTATTCGCACGGAAACCGCCGCTTTCACCAGCAGGTGAAAACGGCCGCCCATCAGCACACCCTGGCCCGGACGTACGACACCTTGCTCTACCCGCTCGTCATGCGCCAGTACCGCAACGTCTCGGCGCAGCACCCGAGGGCCGGCTCGTTCGAGGAACACCAAGCCATTTTCCACGCCATCTTCACCCGCAACCCCGAAGCGGCCGTCGCCGTGATGCGCCATCACGTCGGTGCCGCCCGGCATGCACTCGTGCTCGGCTGAAAAGGCTGTTGAAGGGAGGTGAACACCATGCGCGAACCGGTGAAGACCGAATCCGGTTTCGTGTCGGGAACACCGGGGCGCGACCGTTCGGTCACCGTCTACAAAGGTGTTCCCTATGCCGCGCCGCCGGTCGGGAACCTGCGCTGGCGGCCGCCGGCGCCACCGGTCCGGTGGTCCGGAGTGCGCCCGGCCGACGTCTTCGGGCCGAGGTGTCCGCAGCCGCCGCACGACCCGGCGATGAGCGAGGACTGCCTGTACCTCAACGTCTGGGCGCCGGCCACCGACGCACAGCCGTGTCCGGTGCTCGTCTGGATCCACGGCGGCGGCTTCCGGACCGGTTCGGGAGCGGACCCCCGGTTCGACGGCGAGCACCTCGCTCGCCGGGGCTTGGTGGTCGTGACCTTCAACTACCGCCTGGGCGCCTGGGGTTTCCTGGCAACGCCCGAGTTGAGCGAGGAGTCCGGGCACGGCGGCTCCGGCAACTACGGGCTGCTCGACTGCGTCGCGGTCCTGCGGTGGGTCCAGGCGAACATCGCGGCCTTCGGCGGCGACCCGGACCGGGTGACCATCGCCGGGCAGTCGGCCGGTGCCGGTTCGGTGAACTTCCTCGCGATGTCGCCGTTGGCGGCCGGGCTGTTCCACCGGGCCGTCGCGCAGAGCCACGCCCGCTACGCCCGCGACCCCGAACTGCGCTACCTGGCCACGTCGTACCGGACCCTGGCCGGCGCCGAAGCGGCCGGCGCCCGGTACGCGGGAGCGCGGTCTCTCGCGCAACTGCGCGCCCTGCCTTGGCAGCAGCTGATCGACGACGAACCGGCCGACACCGACACCGACGTCGACACCGGCAGCACCGCCAAGCCGCCCCTGTTCCGCCCGGTCGTCGACGGCTGGGTGCTCCCCGCCGGCTACGACGAGACCTACGCCGGTGGGCGGCAGAACGACGTCGGCTACCTGGCCGGCAACAATCTGGACGAGGGCGGGGCGATCCCCGAGTCCGCTTTCGACGACCACCGGGCTCGCGGGCCGGTCCTGCGGCCGGGCGCGCCACCGGTGCACGTCACACGCGAAGCGCACGTCGCCGCGGCCCGGCGGAAGTTCGGGGCGATGGCGGAGGAGTTCCTCCTGCTCTACCCGGCTGCCTCGGACGACGACGCCGCCCGGTCCCACTGCGCCGCCGTGCGCGACAACGCCCGGATCTCCACCCACCTGTGGGGCACCCGCTGGGCCGAGCACGCCGGCCGGCCCGTCTACACCTACTTCTGGACGCACCGTTCGCCCGCCCAGGGACAGGATCCCCGCCGGGCGTCGCACAGCTCCGAGATCGAGTTCGTCTTCGGCAACCTCGACCCCGGCGGCGCTTCGTGGACCGGTGAAGACCGCGAAATCGCGGCGATCATGTCGGCGTACTGGGCCAACTTCGCCGCCACCGGCGATCCCAACGGCTCCGGCCTGCCGCACTGGCCGGCCCACGCGGCGGACTCGGCGACCGTGATGGAGCTCGGCGCCCACTTCGGGCCCATTCCGGTGGCGGACCCGGCCCGGCTCGATTTCTGGACCCGCTTTTTCCCCACCCAGCAGGCTTGGTGACAGGAGTTCTGATGACCCACAGCGGAACAAGGAAGTTCACGCGTGCGCTCACCGCGCTGACGGTCGCCGCGCTCGGCTCGGCGTTGCTGACCGCCTGCGGCGACAGCGCCGGCGGCTCGGGCGACACGGTCACCATCGGCATCGGCGGCAACATCTTCGACATCCCGTTCCAGGTGGCGGAAGCCCAGGGCTTCTTCACCCAGCAGGGAGTGAAGGTGAAGTACGTGACGCTGACCGCGTCCACCGGCGCCTCCGCCCTCGAGTCGGGGTCCGTGCAGTTCCTCAACGACAGCCCGACCGGTTTCCTCTCCGCCCTCGGCAAGCACATCCCGGAGACGGCGATCGCGGTGGACGGCGGCGGGAATCCCCTGGGCCTGGTCGTCAGCACGAAGTTCGCGAGCGCGCACGGGCTGACCGCGGCCAGCCCGGCGGCCCAGGTCGCCCAGGCACTGGCCGGCTCGACCGGCGGCGCGAGCTCGGCCAACACCAAGGCCGAGGCGGGGCTGTTCCTCAAGGCCCACGGGGTCGACCCGACCAAGCTGAAATGGGTTTCCCTGCCGAGCCCGGCCGCCGACAAGACCGCGCTGAAGAGCGACCAGATCGACTGGTTCGTCACCTCGGAGCCGACGCCTTTGGACATCCAGCACTCCGGCGACGGCATCGTGGTGGCCGACCCGGTGAAGGTTCCCGCGTGGTCCGCGGCCGAGGCGGGGTACGGCGAACTCCTGGTCGCCCGCACCAGCTACCTCAGCGAGCACGCCGACGTCGCCAAGAAGGTCGCCACCGCCGTACAGCAGGCGACCGCCTACCTGAACGCCAACCTCGACTCCGAGGCGGTGCAGGCCGCGGCCCAGAAGGCACTGGCCGGCGTCCCGGCCGACGTCGTCAAGGCCAGCCTCCACCAGGTCGACTGGCCGAAGAGCGGCGCGATGAGCACCGCGGACTGGGACAAGACCCTGAAGTTCATCAACTCGCTGGGAGCGCTGCCGCAGCCCGCCGCGGTCACCGCCGACAACTGGACCAACAAGTACCTGTCGTGAGACGTGGCTGACGAGGAAAGGAGCAGACGATGGTGACTGCTACCGACACCGCGGTGCCGAAGACCGAGGCCCCGGCCGCCCCGGGGAAGAACGCCGGCCGCCGGCGGGGAGGGGCCGCGGTGGTCCTGCTGCGCCTCGCGGTGATCGCGCTCTGCCTGGTGCTGTGGCAGGTGATGAGCGGGCCGGTGATCCCGGAATACGCGGTCAGCAAGCCTACCGAGGTGTGGCAGGCGCTCTGGACGCTGCTCGGCTCGGAGTCGGGGTGGATCGACATCCGGACGACGTCGACCGAGGTGGCGGCGGGGTTCGGCATCGGCGTGGTGGCGGGCACGGTGCTGGGCCTGCTGCTCGGGTCCTTCGCGTTGGCGGGCCGGGTGATGGAGCCGCTCGTCGCGGCGGTCAACGGCGTTCCGAAGATCGCGCTCGCGCCGCTGTTCGTGCTGTTCTTCGGGATCGGCTCCTGGTCGAAGATCTACATCGCCGCGACCGGGGTGGCGTTCGTGGTCTTCTACAACATCTACCTGGGACTGCGGCTGCGGGACCGCGAACTCGTCGAGATCATCGAGGTGATGGGCGGCCGGCGGCACCACGTCCTCAGCTACGTGACGATCCCGACGCTGGCTGCCCCGTTCTTCGCCGCGCTCAAGGCCGGCGGCCCGCTGGCCATCCTGGGCGTGATCGGCGGGGAGTTCATCGCCTCGGCCGAGGGGGTGGGACATGAGCTGTTCACCTCGGCCATGAACCTCGACGCCGCGACCGAGTTCGCCGGTTTGATCGTGCTGATGGCGATCACGCTGGTGCTCAACGGGCTGCTGACGCAGCTCGACAAGTACGCCCTCAAACGCCTCGGCCTCGCCACCCGTCGCCCGCGCCGGGCGCGGGCCTGACTCGCGTTTCCCGAAACGGAGCTGTCCACTATGGAGTCGAATTTCTCCCGAAGAACGGTTCTCGGCGCCCTGACTGCGTCCGCGGTCGGTCTGGGCGGCGCGCGGACGGCCAAGGCGGCGCCCAGGCCGGACCTCGTCTGCATCGGCACGTGGAAAGGTCAGTTCGTCCACGGGGCCTGGTTCGATCCCGTTCGCGGCGACTTGACGCCGATCGGGCCGGTCGGGGAGGCCAACGCCGACTGGTCGGTGCCGCACCCGACGTTGCCGCTGCTGTACGTGGCCACGCTGGAAGAAGACGGAGTCGTCGGCACCTTCCGGATCGACCGGGCGAGCGGCGCCCTGACGAAGCTCAGTGAGGTGGCCACCGGCGGCGCGGGCCTGGGCGGCGGCGGGGTGTCGTACCTCGGGGTGGATCGGCCGTCGAACACGCTTCTGGTCGCCAACTTCGAAGGTGGCTTCGCCGCGGCGCTCCCGATCTCGAGGACGGGCGAGCTGGGGCGGCCGGTGTCGATCGCGCAGGACACCGGCTCCGGCCCCAACCCCCGGCAGGGCCGCCCGCACCCGCACCACGTGGTGCTCGATCCGACCGGCCGCTTCGCCCTGGTCGCGGACTTCGGTGCCGACCGGGTCTTCGTCCGGCGCTTCGATCGCGCGACACGCACCCTGTCAGCCGGCCCGCAGCCTTACGCCACGGAGCCGGGTTCAGGCCCGCGACGTGTCGTTTTTCACCTCGACGGCCGGAACGTGTACCTCTTGAACGAGTTGACGGCGGACGTTCAGACCCTCGGCTGGGACCCTCGGGACGGAACGCTGACCCGCCGTCAGACCCTGTCCACCGGTACACCCGGCTCCTCGGTCACGAAGAGCGCCTCAGACCTGGCGATGAGCCGCGACGGCCGGTTCGTCTACACCGGCAATCGCGGCGAGAACTCTCTGGTCGTCCACGCCGTCGACCCACGCACCAAGCTGCTCGAACCGATCCAGCGAGTGCCCTGCGGCGGCGTCACGCCGTGGAGCTTCACGGTTCACCCCACCGGCCGGTGGCTGCTGGTCGCGAACGAAGCGAGCGGCACGGTCAACGTCTTCGCGGTCAACCAGCGCTCCGGAACGCTGACGGACACGGGCAAGCTCATCTCGATTCCCAACCCGGACTCGATCACGTACTGCCGCAGCTGAACCAGGCCGCCGCCTCCCCGGACCTATTGGAAGCCCGCCGGCACCGTCCGGCGCGGACGGCGCGCGTGCCGGTAACGGCCGCCCGCCGGAACGCCACGCGTGGATCACCGATCACCGGCTCGGCCTGCAGCATCCATCCCTAGGTCGAGTTGTGGCACGGTACAGGGAATTCATCCGGCGGTGCGTGCGTCGCGGCTGTCACCGACCGAGGCGCCGGCCACCTGATACCGACATTGGTCTCGGCGTCACGCCAACCTTCCCTCCGCGGAAAAGGAGCCCAAGGTCGACAACCTCAGCGGCAACGATCAGCGTGTTGTCGCAACACTCGGGCGTCCGCAGGCGAGATCACAATGACTTTTGCGGCCTCCTGCTCCACCTCGACGAAGTTGCCGGGGTGTTCCGCGTCCGGTTCACCAGCCACCGCGCCGATGAGATGCGGCGAGATCCTGGTCAGCCACACCTTCACTCGCCCGGGCCGATTTCCACCGATGATGTTCCTGGTCTTGCCGGTCGAGGAGCCTCGGGACCGAATTGCCCCGAGGCTGCACGTCTCCGGGTTACCACAGCGAACATCAGCCCGTTCCCCGCAGTCTCGCGGCTCTGAGCTGGCTTACGTGTACCCGATGCCCGGACCGGCCGTTTCGGGCCGGGAAAGGACGCTCGGACTCCGCCGCGCACCCCGCTACCGGAACGGATCCGGCGTGATGTCCTGCCCGAACAGCTTGCCGTGGCTCTCGCCGACGTGGACGTGGTAGCCCTTCTTGCCGACGTTGACCGTGATGTGCGATCTCGGGTCGGCGCCGCCTGCTGCGCCGCCGAGGCCGCCGTGGTGGATGCCTGCCGTTTGCTGCCAGCCCTTTTCCTGCATCTGCCGGAGCAGCTCCTGGGCCCTCCGGGCCTCCTCGCCGCGGCCTTTGGCGAGATTCTCGAGGAGACCGACGAACCGTTTGTCGTTGATCCGGGTGACCGGAGTGTCGGCGCCGCCGGAGAAGTACGACTGTCCCACCTTCTTCCCGTTCGTGGCGTTGGTGTTCAAGGTCGGGTTGTGCGCCTTGCCGCCCTTGCACTTGGCAGCGGCCAGCCCGGCCGGGTCCAGCCAGCCGGTCGGGTTGGCCACATAAGCGTGCTGCTTGAGGCCGCCGCCGAGGCCGAGCGGATCGGGCGAGAGGTAGCGGCCGGTTTCCGGTTCGTAGTATCTGTACAGGTTGTAGTGCAGACCCGTCTCGGCGTCGAAGTACTGGCCGGGGAAACGCAACGGCATCCCGTCCCCCTCGGACTGCCCGACGCCCCACAGCGACCAATCGGCCTTCCATGCGATCCGGCCGTCCTCGTCGACCAGCTCGACGGGGCTGCCGACGACGTCCGCGACGACCGCGTGGAACTGCTCGTCGGCGGCACCCGGGCGGAGCAGGCGGGATACCGGCGTGACCTCGCCCGGGAGCCACTCCCAGACCGTCGTGACGACCCGGCCGTCCAATTCCCGGGTGCTTTCCTCGGCGAGGAGCATCCCGTCCCACACGAACACCGTTTCCTGCAATGCCACACCTGCCGAGCTCACAAACCGCTTCGTCCGACGCCGGCCGAGCGCGTCATAGGTGTAAGACCAGTGCCCGTCACCGGACGCGTCCACGCGCACCAGGTGGTCGTCGGCGTTCCAGGTGAACCGCATCCCGCCCCGCCGGATCACCCTGTTCCGTTCGTCGTACTCGTAGCCCGCCGCACCCGCGCGAGTCAGCAGCCCGCCGTCGAACGTCCGTTGCCCGACGGCCGGATGCGCACCCCACTCGGCGGCCTGGACGTTGCCGACGCGGTCGTATCCGTAATGCTCGGTGCGGGACTGCCCGCGCACAGCGGTGATCCGGCCCAGCCGGTCGGGGTCGAAGTCCACCCGCCCGGCGCGCAGATCGTCGATCCCGGTCAGCACGTCGTCCGCCCGGTACGAGTAGGCCCGCCGCTGGGCCAGCACTTCAGACCCGATGGTCAGTGCCTGCCCAGCCAGGCGCCCGTTGACGTCCCAGGTCTGGGCGAGCCGGGCCGCGCCCAGCGTCCGGCCGGTCTCCCGGCCCGCCCGGTCGCGCGCGAACTCGATGGTCCGCCTCGCCGTGCGCAGCCGCGCGGGCGCACCGGCGGCGTCGTAGGTCCAGGCGGACTCCGTCCCGGATGGGGTGCGACGGCCGGTGCGCAGGCCGGTGCGATCGAGCACGGAACGAATTTCCCGGCCGTCGCAGCTTTCGGCGACTACCCGGCCGAGCCGGTCGTAAGACAGCGTCAGGTCCGTCTCGCCGTTGCGGGCGCGCACCAGCCGGTCCGCCGGGTCGTAGGTGTAGGAGGTGATCGCGTCCCCGGTGTGCTTCCGGACGAGCCGGCCAAGCTGGTCGAATGAGCTATGCGTGACCAGGCCGCCATTGTGGATCTCCACCGGCTGCCCGGCGGCGTCGCGGACGTAGGAAACCGTGCACCCGTCGAAGTCGGTTTCCCGCACGACGTGCCCGGCAGCGTCGTAGCCGATCCGCCACTCCGCGCCCGCCTCGTTCACCACGGATGTGAGCCGCATTTCCGTGTCGTAGGCGAACCGGACGCGGCTGCCGTCCGGGGCAATTTCGCACACCGGCAAGTCAAAGGGGCCGTAGTCGGTGCGCGTGACCGCGCCGGTGCCGTCGATTTCCTCCCGTGCGTTCAGCTCGCCATCGTAGCTGTAGCGAACCGTCGAACCGTCCGGCGAAATCCGCCGCCACAGCTCACCTTCGGCCGTCCATTCGTACCGGGTGACTGCGCCGAGCGGGTCGGTTTCCGCGGCGAGGTTGCCGAGCGGGTCGTAGCTGTAGCGGGTGACGCCGCCCGCCGGATCCTTGAGCAGCAGCGGTTTGCCGAGCTCATCGCAGGTGATTTCGGTGCGGCGACCCTCCTCGTCGACCACCGCAGCGAGCCGGCCGGTGTCGTCGTAGAAGCGCCGGCGCACCCCGCCGAGCGGATCCGTCACCGACGCCAGCCGCCCGGCCTCGTCATAGCCGTAGGAGGTGACGGCGCCGTCCGGTTCCATCCGGGTGACGATGCGGCCGTGCTCGTCGCGCCGGATCTCCCGGCCCGAGCCGTCCGGCCGGGTTTCCGAGACGAGCAGGCCGGATTCGTCGTAGCCGTACCGGGTGACGCGGCCCAGCTGATCGGTCCGAGCGAGCAGCCGGTCGCAAGCGTCCCAGGCGAATTCGACGACGCCGCCGAGCGGGTCGATCTGCCGGGCGAGGCGGAAGTCGTCGGTCAGCTCGTACGTCGTGGTGTGACCAAGGGAATCGGTGGCCCGGTTGACCCGGTTCTGCGGGTCGTAAGCGAAGGTGTAATCCAGAGCGCCACCTGGGCCGGCGCCCCGCACGCACCGGTCATGGTCGTCGTAATCGAACTTGTAGCCCCAGCCATTGCGGTCGAGCCACGCCGTGATGCGGCTCGCTTCGTCGTAGTCGAACCGGTAGGCGAGGCCCGATGAGTTGACGACGGAGATCAGCCGGGCCTGCTTGTCATACCCGAACCGGACCAGCAGCCCGCCTTCGGCGGAGGCCAGGTCGGTGATCCGCCCCCCGGCGGAGGCCACCGTCAGCCGGTGCCCGGCGGAATGCCGGATCCCGGTGGGAACGCCTTCGGAGTTCCGCTCGAACGTGATGAGATTGCCGGACCGGTCCGAAACAGCCGAGAGCCAGCGCACCCCGCCGCTCTGCCGCACGAAATGCAGGGTACGTTCCAGATCCGGTTGGTCCAGCCGGAATTCCGCGTCCGAACCGGAGAGCCACCAGCCGGGTCCGTTGACCGGCAAAACCCGATCCTCCCCCGGCGGCGGGAAAACCAGCAGCGTCCCGTCTTCGGCCGCGAAGTCGACTCGGTCGTCGGACACCTCGATTCTCTGGTCCACGGTGGACGCCCATGCGGCGCCGAAGTGCACCCCGCTGCGGTAACCGGAAAAATGCGCGCGTTCCAGCAACAGCGGGAGCAGGCCGTCGATCTCGACGTCGGTCTGGGCCAGCATCATCCGGCCAGTGGTCATGTCGATCGGATCGCCGCTGCCCGGGCGGCAGCCGCTCGGCGTCGAGTTCGACACGGGCTCGTTGTTGTGTCCGCGCAGTCCGCCGCCGCGCTCGCCGTCGCCCGGGTTGCCGCGCGGGCGGCCTGCGTCACCGGTGCCACTCTTGCCGTTCCCGCCGCTGCTGCCCGACGTCGACGTGTGGCCGTCCGGCCCGCTGCGGCTGCTCTCGTTTTCCGGCGGGTCGTGCTTGGCCGGCGGTTTGTGGTCGCCGCCGTGGTCGCCGGACGTGTGGGTGTTTCCGCCGCCGCCATGGTCGCCGGCGGCCGTCGTGGAGTCGCCACCCTTGCCACCGGGATTTGGCTCGGGAGACGACCTCGCGGTGATGTCCTTGGGTTTTCCGGCTGGTTTGACGTTGCCGGGCTTGATGTTCTTCAACGCCTTGCCGGCGTCTTCGAACAGCGTGCCGGCCTTCTTCAGCAGCGGGACCAGCCCTTTGAGCGCTTTGACCAGTTTGGTGGTGAGGCCGGCGATCTTCGACGCGGTCTTCGCAACCGCGGCGACCACCTGCGGCACGACCCAGGTCATGCCGATGCCGAGGGTGAACACCACCTGCAGCGCCCAGGAGATCAGGTGCCCGACCAGATCGGCAATGACGTCGCGCACGAGGGTCCGCACCGCAGCGACGACCTCGCCGGCCGTTTTGACGCCACTCGCCGCACCCTCGCAACCCTTCTGCGCGCTGGCGATCAGTATCGAAGTGTCCTCAGCGCGCTCGCGGTAGGCGTCGGCGGCCGTTCCCGTCCACACACCGAGATCCTTTTTGACCAGGTCGACCAGTTCGGTGGACACACCTTCGAGCTCCTTGGCGACGTTCGTCCAGGTCTGCGACTGCGCAGTGATCTCGTCCACGTTGCCGGCGAGGGCGTCGAGGGCTTCCTTGAGCGGGCCGACGTGCTCGATCAGCCAGCCGACCCCGGCGGCGAAGACGGCACCGAAAGGGTCCAAGACGGCGGTCAGGGCGTCCAGCGCGGTGCCGACGGCCCCCACCGCGACCGATGCCCAGTCGCCGCTCTCGATCGCCGACTTGAGGCTGGTGGCGTCTTCGAGCAGCGGCACACCGGACACCGCCGTCGTCGAATCCTTCACCGGCGCAACCAACGGATTGGACATCGCGAAATTCCCCCACACTCTCAACGTCTCTGGGGCCGACGCTAACAACAGACCTTTGGCCATACACTGCAGCCTCGATAATGATGTACCGAAGGACATCGAACCTGCCCGAGTGCCCGCCTCGGGCAACCCCGACCGGCCGGGCCGCAACCCAGATCAGCGCCTTTCCCTAACTCAAGACATACAGCTGAGACATCCCATTGGACAACGGCACGTCGCCGCAACCGAAGTGCCGATTCGACTGAAACTCAAGGTCGCCGGCGGGCGTTCCGTCGGCGCCGCACCTGATGCGTACTCGGCGTACACGGAAACAGACGTTGAGCAGCATCGCGCGTGACCGGCCGGCTGCATGCTCACCGCCCGGTCACTGGCGTGCCTGTACGCCGCTGCTGACATCGACATGCGCTCGACAGTCCGGGCAGCGACGTCGGCAGTTCTACCGTGGTAGCCTGAGAGCATTTGAACGGGGCGTCGAATGTCCCTGAGCCGGTATCCATATTCACCTCGCCACTGTGATTGCTGCCTGTTCAACCCGGGCGTCATCTAGGCTAAGGTACCAAAAGAGAGGTGGTTACCCACAAGGACAATTGATTCCCGAAAGGAACCATGCACGTCAGGTACGCCGCCTCACACGTCCGTTTCCGGTAATTTTCTCCTCGCCTCGTCCGCGAACGGTAGCCGGTTGCCCGACGGGGGCCACCGGGCAGAGGGGACGCCGAGTCGAGCACTTCAGCAGCATCCAGACCCAACTTCCTCATGCGGATCTCAACCTAGCGGTACACGGGGGACTGTCGTTGCTCCGCGAACGACGGCCACACGATGCTCAACAATTCCCGTCGTGCGTCCTCCATCAGGTCGGTCATGACGATCACCCATCCTGGGCTTGACCAAAGCCGGTGGGGTTGAGAAACCGGCTGGCGGACGCGGAGGCACGGCTACAGCGGTATCAGGCCGCGATCGCGGCCGGCGTCGAGCCCGAGGCGCTCGTCGACCCGATGAACCAGGCACAGGCGGAACGTGCCGCCGCGAAAGCGCAGATCGAGAGCGTTCGGGCCGGGACGAGCGTCACGGCCGCCGAGATCTACGCCAGGATTGACGGACTCGGCGACGTCTGCGGGACACTGGCCGACGCGACGACCGCTGGCATGAGCCGCCTGTACCGAGCCCTGAACCTGGAGCTACGCTACGAACCAAAAGAGCTGGCCGTCTACGCGACGACCAGCCCGGGTGTAGATAGTGCGTGTGTCCGAGGGCCGAGTTGATCTATAACCCCACACTCAAGTTCGCCACCGTCCTGCAGGTCGAGTGACCGCGCCTGTCGGCGTACTACACGGTGCGGACGACAGAAACATCGGCCCCGACGCATCTGGCCCCTCATCGTCGTCCGTCAGACCGGTCGGGAGACGCCTTCGAGGGCGGTGATAAACGAAGTGACCCATGCTCGACCGTCGTGCACCCGCAACCGCTTCCTCATCGCTTTCATCCGCCGACTCTGTTCGGCAGGTCTCATGGCGATGGCACGGAGGATCGCGTCTTTCAGGTCGTCGGTGTCGTTCGGGTTCACCAGGACGGCTTCGCCGAGTTCGGCCGCGGCCCCGGCGAATTCACTCAGCACGAGGACCCCTCGGTCGTCGAGGCGGCTCGCGACGTACTCCTTGGCCACGAGGTTCATGCCGTCGCTCAACGGGGTCGCCACCAGGATGTCGGCGGCTCGGCACAGAGCCACGACTTCACCGAAGCCGAGCACGGTGTTCGTGTACCGCAGCGCCGGCCCGCCCATCCGGCCATAACTGCCGTTGAGGTGCCCGGCCAGCCGATCCACTCGTTCGCGCAGGCTCGCGTACCTCGCGACGCGTTCCCTGCTCAGGGTCGCGACCTGGATGAAGACCGGCGGATCGGCCACGGACCGCATGTCGTTGAGGATCTCGCCGTAGGCCATCAGGCGCTGCTCGATGCCCTTCGTGTAGTCGAGACGGTCGATCCCGGCGATCAGCACCCCGGGGTTGCCGACCTCGGCCCGGATCTGCTGCGCGCGTCGTCTGATCCGGGACTGCCCGACCACCTTTTCGATCGCGCCGACGTCGATCGACGCGGGATAGGCGCCGACCAGCACCGTGCGGCCGTCCACTTCCACCGAACCGTCCGACGTCCGCAGATGCAGGAGTTCCTGGCACAGCCGGAGAAAGTTCCCGACGCTCCTGGGTACCTGGAACCCGACGACGTCGGCGCCGAGCAGGCCCTGCAAGGTCTCGTCACGTCCCGGCAACCGGGTGAAGAGTTCCGGCGGCGGCAACGGGACGTGCAGGAAGAATCCGATCCGCAGATCGGGTCTTCGCGCGCGGAGCAGTTCGGGGACCAGTTGAAGCTGGTAGTCGTGGACCCAGACGGTGGCGCCGGGAGCGGCGGCGCGGGCCACCGTGTCGGCGTAGCGCTCGTTCACCACGCGATAGGCGTCCCGCCACGCTCGGTGGAATTCGGGACGTTCGATCGCGTAGTGGTAGAGCGGCCACAGCGTCGAGTTGCAGTGCCCTTCGAGGTGCCGTTCGACTTCGCGGCCGGACAACGACACGGGCAGCCACGGGAGGTCGTCCGGCAATTCGGGGTCGCCGGCACCGTGCTGACGGGCCCAGCCGACCCAAGCTCCCTGCCGCTCGACCACGAGATCGCGGAGAACCTGGTCGAGCCCCGCTCCGTAGACGCCTCCCGCCGCGCCCGCCTGTCCGTTGCTGTGGTTGCTGAACGGGATTCTGCTCGTGACCAGGACGAAGTCGAACTGCCGATCCACGCCTCCGCCGACCGGTTGGGACGGCACCACTGCGGTCGCGTCGGCTTGGTCCGTACCGGCGGATTCAGGTGGCCGAGGGTCTTCCGTTACCCGGCGCCCCGGCAAAGCGAGTTCTACGAGGCGTGCGGTCCGCCAAAGCAGGCGGAATGCTTCGGTGTCGCCACCGAGCTGCTCGACAATCAACTCCAGATGGCCCCACTTGGGCACCTTCGGGCCACGGAACACATTGTGCACCGTGGTGTAACTCAGGACTCCCCGGCCGATTCCCGTGGCTATCTCGCGGACCCCGGGTTCTCCGGCATCGAGGTGCAGGTCGTGCAGGCGGTCGAACAGCTCGGTGATCGCCCCGGCAGGTGCCGGCTCGCGCTTCAGTGCCACGGCGCCTCCTCAGCTCCGGCGTTCAAGCCTGTCAAAAGCGTCACCTGATCACCAGGACCAGCGGGAACGGAGCACCCAACACGTCCAGTTTCGTTCACGTCCGTGTACCGCGGTCACGTCCGCTCCACAGCGCGTCAACCTCGCGGGCGGTCTCGCCACGATCGAGTCGGCAGCACCCGCGGCGAAAGGCAGGCTCATCATGGCACCACGGATGGCGCGTACCCGGTTCGTGGCGGCAGCGGCAGCGGCAGCGGCCCTGTCGGCGCGTTTCCGCGGCCCGCAGCACGACCGGTACGGGGATCCGCAGCACCGGTCGATCATCGTCATCGACCTGGCCGGCTTCGGCACACGCACCGATCTGCTCCAGCTCCGGGCCCGGGCCGACCTCGACACCGTCGTCCACGCGGCCTTGCGCGCGTCAGGCGTTCCCCGGTCCCGGCTCCTGTTCGAGAACCGAGGCGACGGAATGATCATCTTCCTCCCGGCAACCGTGTCCAAGGCGGTACTGCTGCAACCGTTCGTTCCCGCGCTGAGTACCCGGTTGCGCGTGCACAACCAGTCGGTGCGCGCGGATCACCGGATCCGAGTCCGTGTCGCCGTCCACGCCGGAGAAGTGGTCCACGGCCCGCACGGCTGGATCGGCACGGACCTCAACCTCACGTGCCGGCTGGTCGACTCGGCCGTCCTCCGCGAGGAGCTCGTCCGCCGGCCACGCGCGGACCTGACGGTCGCCGTCTCCGACGTGATCCACCAAGCCGTCGTGCGGCACGGCCACCGCGGAACCGACGCGTTCTCGTACCAGGAAGTACGTGTGGCTGCGAAGGAAGTCACAACACGCGCGTGGATCCACACCCCCGGGGAGAACGTCCGCTCCCTGCTGCGACAGCACCCGGTTTTCGCATGAAGACGCACACCGTCGCGGCCGACGTCGTCACTCCCGCGCGGGCAAGGCGGCCGCGGCGGCGAGCAGCTGATCGTGCGCCGCGACCAAGCCTGCCACCTTCTTCGGTGGCGGCATGTCGCCGTGGTAGCACATCCGCAGCAGCTGGCTGGCCAGGGCGAGATGCCACTCCCAGCGGTTCCGCCGGAAGTCGGCGTCATCGCGCAGCTGGTAGCAGATCTGCCGCAGCTGGGAGGTGAGCCAGCCGAGTCCGCCCAGGCACGCGATCGTCGCCGCGTCGCAGGACACGGCGCGCAGATCGGTGGACAGGCCACCGACGTCCGCCACCAGCCGCCGCCACACCGGAAATCCCTGGAAGAACGCGGACTCCGCACCCGCGTCGATCCCGTACATCAGGAAGTCGACAACGAGCCGAGCGGGATCCAGGGCCCAATGGGCCTTGCCGAACTCGCTGAAGTCGATGAGCGCGGGAGACGGCCGCCGCCCCGGGTAAACGAGCACGTTGCCGCCGTGCAGGTCACCGTGACCGACGCAGACCTGGCTCGTCCGCGGCACGTTCCGCTCCTGGACACCCGGCAGCCGTCGCTCGGTGACGAACGAGCTGACGTCCGCCAGCACCTGGGCAACGTCGTCGAGCCCAGCTCCTCGGGGATGGACCAGGAGCGGTTCGAGTTCCTCCAGCGCCTGCAGCACGAAGCACTGCCTCTGATACCGGAGAGCGAGCAGGGAGAGCGCGGTCGAGCTGCAGACTTCGACGGTCGCGTCGTACAACGTGCCGAGGCAATCGGAGAACAGCAGATCTAACAGGTCGCACACCGACTCCGTGGCCGGCCCGCCGCCGAGCCATCGCCGCAGCGGCAACGCGTCCCGGTCCAGGTGCGCGCCCGTCGCGTACCAGCCGTTCACCGGGCCGACCGGCCACTCCGGCTGAATCGGCACGACGAACCGCTGCGGCAACTGCTGACGCGCCCGCAGGACGCCGCGTGTCTCGCGATACAGCGCTTCGGGGGTGCGGCTCACCTTCAGTACGTGATGCACCGTCGGACCGCGCCGCACCTGCGCGGTCGTGGTGCAGACGCTGGCACCGGACGCTCCCGGTATCAGGCACTTGACCCGGACGGTGTCCGTGACGTCGTCTGTCACCTCCAAGATCAGCCGATGCAACTGGGTCAAGGTCGCTTTGCCGACGTCGAAGAGAAGGGCTTGGACCGCCGGGTCGGTCCCGTCGGCGCACACGTCGACCTCGACCACACTGCCATTGCCGAGCAGATGGTCCCGGATCGCAGCGGCCACCGCGGGAGGGCTGTCGCTCATCGACTCCGTGGTGAACTCCGCCCGCCGCAGTACCTTGTGGGCTCCCAGCTCCGCAGCGCGCGAAAAGAGATCGCGACGGTGGTTGTCGCCATTGCTGATCACGAAGACGTAGGCGAGGGGCGCGACCGCGCACGCCCGCTCGACCAGTTCCAGTCCCCGGGGCTCGTCGTCGTCCAGATCCTCTCGGTTGAAGAGCAGATCGATCACGAACAGGTCGAACGCCGGTTCGTCGACGATCAACCGGAGTGCTTCGTTCGGGTCTCCGACCATCGTCCAGGTGACCGACCAGCCCTTCGCTTCGAGCTGCTGGTTCAGCCGGAGGCTGATCGAGTTACGGTTCTTTTCGAGGTCGTCGACCATCAGTCCGCGAATGTATTTCATTCAAGCTCCTTGCCAGACAGACAGGGAGATCTCCGTCGCAAATGTCCACTCGCCGTCGAGGCGCCTTCCGGTGATGGAGCCACCGAACGGCCGAAGCTTGTCGTCGAGTGAGCGGAGACCGTGCCCGAGGTGATCACTCTGTCGCGTAGCCGTGTTGCGGACGACCAGCTGCACTCGCCGCCCCTTGGCCAAGCTGTATTCGACCTCCACCCGGGGTGTGGCACCCGGGATCGCGTGCTGCCGGATGTTCGCGATCAGGTGCGCGACAGCCTCTTCCAGCAGCGGCCCGGGGCAGAAGGCCTCAGTACGTTCACCGACCTCGCGCCCCAGGGCGGTGAATTCCATTCCCGACCCCTGCATGGTCCGGTCGACGCGGGAGGCGAGCACGACCGGCGCGGAATCCACCAGCTCGACGAAGAGCGCCGTACGAGAGGTTTCGAGGTGGGTGGCGGTGAACATCCGGTGCCACCAGCGAAGGCGGGCCAGTAGTTCCGCGTGCTCCTGACGCCAGATTGGGTCGTCCGGGGACCAGCTCCGCTCGATCAGGTCCTTCAGCCTGTCGTGCACCGACCGGAGCTCGGGAAAGTCCGGGGAGGAGATGGCAGCCAGCAGGAGCCGCTGGTCCCGTTGACCGAGACGGTCGGACACGTAGTCGCCGGCGAGGATGTCGGTCAACACGGTCATGTGGACGAGCGCACGCTGGCCGAGCTGATTGCTGCATTGCTCCCAATCGGACAACGCCTCCCCGATCCGCGTGCTGGGCGGCCGAGCGAAGACGAGGTCTTCCACGAAATCCCGGACCCGGATGAGGGCAGCTTCCATCCGATGGGCCTGCACGTACCGGCTGAGGTCCTCCTTCAGCAACCACCAGCCGTGCTGGGGATTGCGAGGGCGCGGCCTCGCCTTCACCTCGACCACCGCGTGCAGTTCGTTCACAACCCCCACGGCTCTGCGGACGACCGAGGTTTCGCCAGGACCGAGCAGGCCCTCGAGCCGGTCACGGCATCGGCTGAGCGCCAGCCGCAGCGAGGCGTGATCGATCGGCGCGTCTTCCAGCGGCCGGCGGAGCAGGCGATGGCATTCGAGGAAAAGCTGATCGCTGAACTCCCGCTCGTCGAGGGCGACGGCCCGGGAAACCAGCTTGGGCAGGAGCTCGACGAACGTCGGAGCCTCGGCCGCGGCCATCACCATGACTGCCTGGGTCCGGAACCACGGGTGGCCGATCTGCGATCGGCTCAACGCGGTCTCGCAGATCGCAGCCAGCCGCTCCCGCGCGACGGCGAACCGAAGGGGAGGCAGTTTCAACCAGGTCTGCTCAGCGGCGGTGAGCCGCAAGAGACCGTCCCTCGTCCACTTGGTGCGCGGTTCTCCTTCCGGATCGACCTCGTCGAGCTCGGTGATCCGGTCCAGTACCTCCTGTCGTGCGGATGTTTCCCGCAACGCCCGAAGCAGCAGCCCTCGCCATCGCAGGTAGTCGGCCATCTCTTCACCCCGGATCGGCACCTTGAAGACGTCCACCGCCACCTCGCCGAAGATCTCGCCACGGGTCCGCACCCGAGTACGTTCCCTGAGCCTCTTCGCGTGGCCGCGCAAGGAACGCGGAGCCGATTCGGCGTACTCCTCGTACAGGTCCCTGATCTCACAAAGCGAGCAATCGGGGACGGCCATGCGACCCAGGCTGCTGGTCACCAGGAACCGCACTTCGGTCGGCACGGCCGGACCGGATCGGCCGTTCCGGCGAGCTCGCAGCGCACTGACCGCACGCAGCGCGTCCGAATCCTCCACTCCCAGCTGGTCGAGCAGGACGATCGCCATGATCGCGGACGCTCCGGCCTCCGCCGCGAGCCGCATCATCTGGTGGACCGACGTGGAGCTCAGCGCGCCCCAGTCGACCACCACCACTGTGCCCAGTTCCTGAGGTGCCGGCAGGCTCGCGGGGAACGTCCACCGGTTGCCGGCCACGGCTCTGGGGATCGACTCCACGGCCGTCACGGTCGCTCCGTCCGCGACGAGCACCTCCCGGACCAGGCCGGCGAGCCTCCCCGCGTAGTCGTCCGGAACGCCCGGGTGCCAGATCCGGCAACGAGCGAGCCGGTCAGCCACTCCCGGGGTCTCCGATTTCCACTGCTGCGCGACCTCGCACACGGTGCGGTGGATCGCGGCGCGCACCTCGTCTCCGACGTTTTCGTCGCGCAGCAGACGATCCATCTGCGGGTAAGCGCTGAAGTGGCGGGCGCGCGGCATGGTTTCCACGTGGCCGAGCCGCAAGGAGTCGTCATTTCTCGCACACCAGTCGAGGAACGTCTCCTCGGCTATCGGGGTCCGGTGCGGCGTCGGCACTTCGCCGGCCGCCACCGGCCTACGGTGTATCGGGTCGATGTCCACCGGCGTACCTCTGGTCCGCGGGTGCCCCCCGAGGTCCACGGTGACCAGGGACACCACAGCGATGTCGCGGTTGAAGATCCGGATCGGCCCGGAGTGCGACCTGGCGTCCACCACGCAGGCCACCGCGACCGGAACCGCGCTCTTGCCCACGAGCGCCGCCGCGGCGCGCCGAGCCGTGTTCTCGGTCGAAAGGATGTCGGCGCTGATGACGACGTTGGCTCGACGTGGCACCTCCTCGCTGACCGGGATCCCGTCCAGGTCGAGCTCTCCGGGCAGGTCGTAGTAGCGGCCGTCGCGATAGAGGCATTCACTCAATTGCGCCGCGAGCGGCGTGGAGGTCGTCGACGCCCTGGCGACCACGAGGGAGCGGTCGCGCTCCTGGCCCGGGAGAGCGGCCTCTTCGACGGCCCGCGCCTGCAGGAAGGCCACCAGGTCGTACCCCACAGTCCCGGCCACCAGCTGGTCGACGTCGATCCAGCGGTCGGCCAGGCGCAGCATGGGCGTGCGGAAGAACCCCGTGAACACACCAGGGCCACCCCGTTCGATCGCTTCGGCGAGGTGGGCCCGGGCGTACTCGCCGAGCGCCCGGACCGCGTCGCCCGCAGAGACGTGCAGGACGACCTCGGACGCGGTGACCGTGACCAGGTTCGGATGGGCACCAAGAGTCGGCAACAACGCCTCGGCCGCCCGGCCCGCCGCGGCCCACAGCCGCATGACCTCGGTGACGGGCAGCGCGCCTCCGGCCGCGGTCAAGCCTTCGAGCACCGCGCGCAGGCAGATCGAACCCCCGCACCACAGCGGGGTGCCGGACGCGCCCAGCACGAGGATAGGGCTCTGGGTCCGGTTGCGCTGGATCTGGTCGCCGCCACGCTCCTCGTCCGCGTTGAGGCCGGCGACGCTGAGGTCGAGGAGCCGGGGGTCGGCGTTCGGGAAGACCAGAACGACCGCGGCCTGGTCAGGCGTCAGGCTAGCCACGTCGATAGCGCGGGACAACGCGGTCTGCACGGCGATGTCGGTGGCGCCCGCGCCCGACTGCCGAACCGCCGTCGTTGCCACCACGCCAGCCGGGCGGCGGCCGTCCTGAGCGAGCAGTGCCGCCTCGTCGAGACGGGCGCGGTCGTCGTCCCCGATCCCGTGTTCCGGGTCGAACTCGCACGCGACGACCTGCCAGAGTGCGTCGGCGTGCGCACTCGAGCGCCACGCCCACGGCACGGACAACGCACGGGTGAGGTGGTCGCGGATGACCAGGGTGACCTCGACAAGTGTGCCTAGTGTCCACGCGGTCAGGCGTTCGCCGAAGTCTTCGGTTTCGGTGCCCGCGTATACCTTGCCGACGACGACGTCGGCGGACCGCGTCATCACACTGCCGTGGTAGCTGCCGACGACACGCGCGACCCGCCACAGCCCGGCCGTCGCACCTCTTCCGTCCGACCCGCTGCCGGCGGTGTACCGGTCGAACGCGCTCAGCACGAGATCATGGGCGGCCAGACGGGATGCTTCGGCGCCGCGGTCCTGCCCCAACCGGCGGAGCAGGCCGCACCCGGAGTCGGCGACCACCAGTTGCAGCACCTGACCGCCGGAGCCTCCTGGCTGCAATGCGCTGACGAGGCTGCCCGCCGACCGCGGCAGGTCGTCTCGGCGGCTGACGTAGAGGTCGTCGTCCACCAGCACAGCCGCGAACAGGGCGTGCGCCGGCCCCGCCGAGCCCGCCCGGGAATGCACGCCGACGTTTTCGACGAGTTCCGCGAGCACTGCTTGGGTGATCGCTCGGGCGTCCGACCGTGACAGGCCCATGCCGGTGAACCGCCGCAGGACCTCACTGACGACGTCAGGTCCCGCAACCCCGTGCTCGTCGACCGGTACCCAGCGGAACGGCAGGATGCGGCGATGGCGGAGCAGTTTCGCCTCGGCGAGCGGCTCGGCCCCCGCGCCCGGAGCACTGTCGGTCCGAAGCCGGTCGGCCTGCGGGGCTGCGGAGTCTTCGACGCACACCGCGCCGTCGGCCCAATGAGCGGGTCGCAACGCATCGAAGAAACCGACGTCTCGCATGAACGCCCGGGCGTCTTCCCGTGCCCGCGCCTGCCAAGCCGCCTGCCGCTCGATCGATTCCAAGGCGGCCCCGTGACCTGTGGGCTCCCCCATCTCGCACGTGCCGGTGACGGGGAGGGCCCCGGTGGGCAGGACCACGGTCGCCGGAACGTGATCGCGGACGGCCCCGTCCAAGAGCACCAAAGCGCGAGCCAGCACTTCGAAGTGAACGAACTCGACCGACGAGAAGTCGAGGCGGATTCCGTCCGCGGCCACCGGACGACGCCAGGCACCGTGGTCGGTGAAGGGCCGGTCGGTGCCGCCCAGACAGTTCTCCCAGGCGGCGACCGTCAACAGACAGGGCAGCCGGTAAACGATCATTCTCGATACCCCCTCGATGCGCAGGTCACCGTTTCCCGTGACGTGGAAGAGTCTTTGAAAGATCGTCGTCTTCCCCATTCGATCACGAAGTCGCCACCCCGTCCGTTTACGCGGCCTGTTGTCCAGAGTCTGTCCTTGACTGAGACCCGCACACCGAGGTTTGGTGGTGGGTCCTGATTCCGAAAGGTTTCCCATGCCCGCTGGCCCGCCTGACACCGCAGCTCTCGGTCTTGGCGTTTCGCCGGACGTTGCCCCCAGTCAAGCGCGATCTACCGCCTCACAGGACGTCTCACGAAACACCCGGACATCTTCGTACGGGCCCGGCACAGTTGCTCGAACGTTCTCGTACGGGCGGAAACAGACCCTCGTTCGGCCGTTCGGGCGAATTCTCCCGGTTCCTCTTCTCGATTATTCCTGATTACACACAGCGCATCTGTACGGAAAGATCATGCCCGAGGCGAAAGGAGCTCCGACTCGTGCCCGATCCGGAGATCGAACCGAGCCGGTTCAACAACCGCGCGGAATTCGGCAAAGCCCTCGATGAGCTCTGCGGCCGGGCCAGGCTGAGCGGACGCGAGGCCGCACGCCGGGCCGGGATTCCGGTAGCCACCCTGAACGGCTACGTGCGCGGGCGCAATCTCCCCCAAAGCGGTGGCGGAGCCAGCTTCGCCAAGCTCTTGGACGTATTGGGGGTGCACGACGAAAAGCTCTGCGAGAGGTGGTTCGACGCTATCGAACGGCTCCGCAGGCGCCCCGGCCCGGAACCCGCAGGCGGTCCCGTCCCCTACCGTGGCCTGGAGGCGTTCGGCGAGCACGACACGGAGTGGTTCTTCGGGCGGGCCAAGATCACGGACCTCATCCTGAGCAGAATCCGCAGCCGGTCCTCGCGTGGCCGCCCGCTGTTCGTCGTGGGCTCTTCCGGTGCCGGCAAGTCCTCGGTGCTGAAGGCCGGCGTGATGCCGGCCCTCGCTACCCCGGGCGAGGGCAACCGGCTGGCCATGTTCATGACACCCGGCACGAACCCGTGTGTACGACTCGCGGCTCTGCTGGGAGCCGAACAGGGTGATGTCGTAAGGCAACTCGAGACGGAACCGGCGGACCTGGCCTGGTTGCTCCTGCATCCGGCCCTGCGGCAACGCATCGAAGACGACGGCCGTGACGGCGCGGTGCTGATCGTCGACCAGTTCGAAGAACTGTTCAGTGCCGAGGTCGGGGACACCGACCGCCAAGCCTTCCTGCGCACGATCGCCTACCTCGCCGACCGGCACGCCAGTGGTTCCGCGTCGACGGTCGTGGTGCTGGGCATGCGCGCGGACTTCTTCCCGCAGGCGACGGACGATCCCATGCTCGCCAAGGCACTCGGTGACGACCAGATCGTCATCGGACCGATGTCCCGTGAGGAACTCTCGGACGTCATCGCCGGCCCGGCCGCCAAGGCGAAGCTGTCCCTCGAGCCCGGTTTGGTCGACCTAATCCTGCGTGACCTCGCTCCGGCCGGCTCGGCCGCGGCCTGTGATTCCGGTGCGCTGCCGCTGCTCGCCCACGCTTTGCGCATGACATGGGAGCGCCGCGAGAACGGCAGTCTGACCGTGGCCGGGTACCGGGACTGTGGCGGAATCCGGCAGGCGGTCGCGCAGACCGCCGACGCCATCCACGAGCAGCTCGAGCCCGCTGCCCGCGCGCGAGCGCGCAGCATCTTCCTGCGCCTCGTCCACACCGGCGATGCGCTGCCGGACACTCGCCGCCGGATACCCACCGTCGAGATCGAGGACGGTTCGGCCGACGAGGTCTCGGCCGAGGTGCTGGACCGGTTCGTCCAGGGACGGTTGCTCAGCATCGCCGAGGACGGCGTCGAAATCGCGCACGAGGCACTCATCCTCGCGTGGCCCCGGCTTCGGCTCTGGCTGGACGACGACCGGGAGGGCCACGCTTTGCACCGCAAGCTCGGGCTGGCCGCACGAGCCTGGCAGGAAGCCGATGCCGACGTGGATCTGCTCTACCGCGGCGGCCTGCTCGCGGCGGCGAACGAATGGGCGGAGAAGACGAGCCACCGGAACCTGCTCAACGTCACCGAACGCGAGTTCCTGACCGCGTCGAACGTCCGCCACGGCGAGGAGCAGCGGGACCTGCGCACCCGGAGCCGAATCCGCCGTGGCCTCATCTCGATCATCGCCGTCTGCGTGCTGCTGGCGAGTGCCATGGTCACCTACGCGGTCACCCAGTCTGCAGCGTCGGCGCGGCAGCAGGACTTGAGCCAGTCGCGAGAACTCGCTTCGCAGGCCGATCGGTTCCGCACGAGCGACGTGTCACTGGCCGCGCAACTGAGCCTCGCCGCGTACCGGATCTCGCCGACGCCGCAAGCGAGGGCGAGCCTCCTCGATTCCACCGCGAGCCCGCTCGCGGCCCGGCTCCTCGGTCCGCTGCAGGTTCTGCAGGCCGTCGCCGCGACCGGAAACGGCTCCTTGCTGGCGACCGCCGGTACCAGCAAGCAGGTCCAGTTGTGGACCCGTCGCCCCGGTGAACCACCGGCCCAGGCGGGCCCGCCCCTGACCGGGGCGGGTGACACCATCTTCACGCTGGCCCTCAACCCGCGTGGAGACGTCCTCGTGGCAGGCGGCGGTGATCGCCGAATCCACTTGTGGGATGTCAAAGAGCCGGCGCGACCCGTACCGCTCGGCGACCCGGTCGCCGGTTTCGGCAACACGATCTACGCGGCCGCGTTCAGCCCGGACGGCACGCTCCTCGCGGTGGGATCGGCGGACAACACGGTCGGGCTCTTCTCCATGACCGATCCGGCACGCCCCGCGCTCGTGGCGACGTTGACCGGCTTCACCGGCTTCGTCCAGACAGTGGCGTTCGCCCCGGACGGCCACACGCTCGCCGCAGGCAGTGCGGATCATTCCGTGCGCCTCTGGGATCTGGGTAACCCGAGCCGTCCCGTCCCGCTCGGCGAACCGCTGAGCGGATCGGGAGGCAAAGTCCTGGCCGTCGCGTTCGCCGCGAAAGGCCACGTGCTCGCGGCGGCGAGCGGCGACAAGAACGTCTACTTGTGGGACACCAGCGACGTCCGCCGTCCGGCCCCGGCCCCCACGCTGACCGGCGCGACCGGACGGGTCAACGCGATCGCCTTCGGACCGGACGGCGTCACCCTCGCGGCGGGCAGTTCCGACAGCTCGGTCCGGGTCTGGGACCGGACGACCGGCCGCGTGGTCGTGTCCCTGCCGCACCCCGGCCCGGTGACCGGCCTGGAGTTCCTCGACGGCGGGACCGTGCTCGCCACGGTGGCGGCCGACGGCGTCACGCGGCTGTGGCCGGTGCCGGGACAGCGGATCGGAAACCGGGCGAACAGCGTCCTGTCGCTGGAGTACGCCGTCAACCACAACACCCTGATCACGAGCGCGGGCTTCACATCGAGCACGACGGAACTGTGGGACACCACCGAACCGGCACACCCGGTGCAGCGCGGTGCGGCTCTGTCGAACCCCCACGCAGGTGACAACTTCTCCGGCTCGGTGGCCCTGAGTCCGGACGGGCGGACCGCCGCGACCGGCCTCGACGACGGGCTCGTGGTCCTGTTCGACGTGTCGAACCCGGCCGCGCCCGTGGTACTCGGCCCGCCGCTGCACGCGAGCGACAGCCTGGTGGAAACCCTGGAGTTCAGTCGCGACGGCCACCTCATCGCGGTCGGCACCGACGAACACGCCGTATCGCTCTGGGACTTGACCGACCTCAGGTCGATCAACAAGGTGGCCACCCTGGACGGCCCGGGCAATAGCGTGTACTCGCTGACCTTCAGCGCCGACGACACCCTACTGGCGGCAGGCAGTCTCGACAGCAAGGTCTGGCTCTGGGACATCAGCCGCCCGGCCTCGCCGCACCGTCTCCAGCCGTTGGAAGGGTTCGCCGGCTACGTCCACTCCGTCGTGTTCTCCCCGAAAGGCCGGCTCCTCGCGGGAGGCAGTGCGGACAAGACAGTCCGGCTGTGGGACCTGAAGGATCCCGCCGCCCCCGAAGCGCTGGGCAACCCCTTCGTCGGCGCGACGAACTACGTCTACTCGGTGGCTTTCAGCCCCGATGGCGCCACCCTCGCCGCGGGCGGCTACGACCACACGATCTGGACGTGGGACATCAGCGATCCGCGGTCTCCGCGGTGGCTCGCGACGCTGACAGCGGCCCAGGACTCGGTCTTCGTCGTCGAGTTCGCCCCCGACGGGCACACCCTCACCGCCGGCACCTCGGAAAAGGCCATCCGGCTCTGGGAAACCGATCCGGACCGGGCAGCCGCCCGGATCTGCGCGGCCGTCGGCCAGCGGATCACCGAGCAGGAGTGGTGGCGCTACGTACCCGACCGCCCCTACGACCCGCAGTGCTGATCAAGCCCGCGCGGCGGCGGAGAGTGGCGCGCCTCCTGCTTTCCGGACAGTGGACCTAATAAGGTCCAGTCTGGAATGGAGGATGATCAATGCCGGAACGGCGTCGAAAGTTTTCTCCCGAGTTTCGGGATGAAGCTGTCAAGATGGTGATCGACGGAAATCATCCGGTCGCGCAGATAGCTCGGGAGTTGGGGATCAACCCGGGCACGCTCGGCAACTGGGTCGCACAGTATCGCACGGCGCACCCAGTGAAGGAGGAACCGTTGTCGGTTTCCGAGCGCGCCCGACTGCGGGAACTCGAGCGGGAAAACCAGGAACTCAAAGTACGGAACGAGTTCTTGGGAAAAGCTGCGGCCTTCTTCGCCCAGGAGTATCGGTGAGCGCCAAGTTTGCGTTCATCGACGGCGAGAAGGACCGTTTCCCGATCAGCAAGATGTGCGCCTGGCTGAACGTGTCGACCTCGGGCTACTACGAGTGGCG
>NZ_JBFBBZ010000057.1:0-61841 GCF_040682935.1 Amycolatopsis sp. NPDC051061 | reverse complement strand
GATCCGCTCATGCACCCGATCCAGCTGATCCATCACCACATCGACCACCACCAGGATGATCTACCACACCCCACCCGAGTGCCGTTGCAGTACTAGACGGTGATCTTGTCGACGTTCGGGCCGCCGTTGGCGGTCGTCGCGGTCGCCTTGATCTTGTTCGTCCCGGCGGTCAGCGTCACCGGGATCGTGACCGTCTGCCAGGTGTCCCAGTTGCCCGTGCCGCCGAACGCCACCGCGGACGCACCATCGCGGCCGTTCACCGTGAGGTCCATCGGCCGGTTCACCGTGGTGCCGTTGGCGAACCGCAGGACGACGTTCGCGGGACCCGCGGCCGCCGCGTTGACGGAGAACTCCACCGCGCTGCCGGTCGCGTTGTCGTAGTTGACGAACCCGGTGCCGGTGAAGCCGGCGTGGTTCGACTCCGCGACGCCGCTGGTGATCGTGGCGTTCTCGGCCTGGTAGTCGGCCGGCGTACCCGGGTCACCGGGGCCGGTCGTGCCGTCCGCCGGGATCGTCTTCGTCCCGGTGTTCCAGCCCGCGACCCGCACGGACGGCTTGGCGCCCTTGAGGTCGGCGGTCCGGTACGTCGCCGTCAGCGTGGTCGACTCGCCGGGCCAGAGGCTGACCTGGTTGTCGGTCCACCGCACCGGCAGCACCGGCGCACCCGCCGCGCCGAGGACGTGCGCGTCGACGAAGAACGCCGGCACCTTGCCGGACGCCGGGTTCGTCAGCGTCACCTTGGTCGTCGTGGTGCCGTCGCCGTTCGCCGTCGAGGTGGCGGTCGACCCCAGCGTCACCTGAGCCAAGCCGTTGAGCCCCGACAGGTCCGCGTAGGCCGACTGCGGCGTGTAGTACCAGTCGCTCGCGTCCCAGTTCAGCGTGTCGGCCTTGGTGGACAGCCAGTAGACGTTCCGGCTGACCTCCTTGCCCGAGGAGTCGCTCAGGACCAGCTTCGCCAGGTACGTCGTCGACAGGCCACTCACCGAGCCGATGGTCAGCGCGGTGGTCTTCGCGCCGTCACCGCCCACCGACACGGTCTTCGACTGGGTGAACTTCTCCGTGCCGTCCAGGTTGTAGAGCTTGACGGACGCGGTGAGGTTCGACGCCGCGTCGTGGTTGTGGTTGACCACCACGACGGACTTGGTGTCGTACGAGTACTGGATGTGCAGCGGCTCGTTCGCCTTCTTGGCCCCGAAGTAGGAGCCGTTCTGGTCGAGGTAGGCGTCGAACAGCTGCCAGTGCAGCGACGTCCAGCCGCTGTTGAGCATCCAGTAGATGATCCCGGTGGCCGGGTTCGAGCTGTCGCTGAAGTTGCGCGAGTGCGACTCGAACTCGGCGCGGACGTTCTCGTACTGCGCCAGCTGCGCCTTGCGGACGAAGTCGTCCAGGCTCGCCGGCTTGCCGTAGCGGCCGGTCAGTGCGTCGCCGAAGAGCTTCAGGTTGGCGAACGTCTCCGACGACGACCGGTGGTACTGCGCGGTCGACGGGCTCTTCCACATCGTGTCGAGCTCGCTCGAGGACATCATCCGCTTGAGCGTGTCCATCGTCGGGATGTCCGGCCCGGCGCTGGTCTCGGAGTTGAAGCTCCACGCACCCCCGAGGTCGCTGTGCGCCTTGTCGTACCAGTAGTTCGGCGGGACGTAGTCGTACGGCCCGTTCATCTTCATACCGGACGACCCGAGCTGCGGCGACGACTTCGCCGACGCGGCCGGGACCACCGGGGTGGGCCAGTCCGCGGCGTTCAGCGCGTCGAGGTAGTTCTTCTCGATCGTCGCGTCGGGCGCGAAGTCACTGCCGATGAGGAACGAGATGACGCTCGGGTGGTCGCGCAGGCGCTCGGCCTCCGCGGTCATCGACGCCTTCGCGACCGGGTAGTCCGCGGCGGTCCAGGGGTCACCCTTCTCGTCGCCGTTGACCTGGCCTTCCCACTTGTCGCAGCACTCCCAGCCGGGCAGCGTCAGCACGCCCATCCGGTCGGCGAGGTCGAAGAACTCGTCCGGCTCGATGTGGCCCTCCAGGCGCACGGTGTTGAGCCCGAGGTCCTTGACGTAGGCCAGCTTGTCCGCCGCGTACTGCTCGTTCCAGCGCAGGAACAGGTCCGGCGAGTAGCCGCCGCCCTTGATCAGCAGCGGGCGCCCGTTGATCGTGTACGACCGGCCGCCGCTGGCGTTCTTGTTCGCCGTCACCTGGCGCACGCCGAAGCTGGAGTGCGAGGTGTCGGACGCCGCGCCACCGGCGTTCGCCGTCAGGTCGAGGTCGTAGAGCGGCTGCCCGCCCATCCCGGCCGGCCACCAGACCTGCGGGTTGTCGATCCCGACCACGCCGAACGTGACCGTCTTCTTCTCCTTGGCCGCCAGCGAAACCGGCTGGCTGATCGCCTTGCCGGCGACCGTGCCGGAGACCGTCGTGGAGACCGCGGCCGCCGAGTCGTTGCGGACGTCGGCCTTGACCGTGAGGTCGGCGTGCGCCGTTCCGGTCAGCTTCGTGACGACGTGGCCGCCGCGCAGCGCCACCGGGCCGCTGCGCCGGACGAGGACGTCCCGCACGATGCCCATGTTCTGGTCCGGCGGGGTCTGCGCCCAGTCGATCCAGCCCATCGACAGGTCCTTGTCCGGGTCGTTCGGGTAGACCTTGAACGCGATGCTGTTCGTCCCGGCCTTCACCTGCGCGGTGATGTCCAGGTCGTGGCGGGTGTAGGCGCCGTTGACCTGCGTCTTGTCCGCGATCCGCGTCCCGTTGACCCAGACGTCGGCCTTCGACAGCACGCCGCTGAAGTCGAGGTAGGTGCGCTGGGTGGTGTCGGTGACCGTGAGGTCGGTGCGGTACCACCACGGGACCTTGAAGTCCGCGGTCGGCACGTTCTTCATGTTCGTCGAGTAGAACGGGTCGGCGTACTTGCCGTTGGCCAGCAGGCCGGCATAGACGGTCGAGCGCGGGCCGACGGGGTACCAGCCGGCGGTGTTGAAGCCGGGCTTCGACACCGCCGAGTCGTCGCTGACCTGCGCCGACGTCTGGATCAGGAAGCCGGGGACGGCGGTGGCCGGGCCCGCGGCCGCGACCGTCGCTTTCGCCGGTTCCTGGCCGGTCGCCGCGGGAACGGTCGCCCCGCTCACAGCGACGGCGAGCACCGCCGCCGCCACGAGGGTCCGGGTTCTTCTCTGCCGATAGCTCACTAGCGCGCCTCCTAGGCACCGCGGCGGCGTGGGGGACAGCGGACCATCGTTAGGGAACTTTCCTAACAATTGCGGACGATCGTAGCGGTCCGGTCACCGGGAGAACAGGGGCGTTCCGGTCAGACCCGCGCCGCTTGCCACGCCGCCGCGGCGCGCAGCGCCAGCAGGAGCGGCAGTGAACCGTCTTCCCAGATCCGCTGCGGAAGTGCCTCGCTGAGCGGGACACCGCCGGCCAGCGCGGCGCCGATCGTCGCGAGGTCGACGTCGAAGAGCGTCAGCCCGGCGCTGTAGAGGCGTTCGCCGCTGAGCGGGCGGCGCGCGGCGACCTCGGTAAGGTCGACCGCCAGCTCTGTCACGCCGAAGAACTCCGGCTTGGCGCCGCGTTCCATCCAGCGCGCGAACCCGGTCAGCTTCGTCTCGCGGACGTCCTGGAGTCTCGCGGAGCTCGCGCTCCATCCCGGCGCAGAGCAGCCAGCGCGCCGACCGCCCCGACCACAGCGGTGCCCATCAGGCTTCCGCGTCGAGGTAGACCCAGTGGCCGTCCGCGCGGCGGAAGCGGCTGTTCTCCTCGAGGAAGCCGTCGCGGCCGTGGTGGCGGTAGTGGGCGCGGAACTCGACCGTGCCTTCGGTGTGCAGCAGTCCGCCGCCGGTGCGGCGGAGGATCTCCAGCCGCGTCCACTCCTGGCTGGCGTCGAGGTTCAGCCGGCGCGGGCGGGTGTCCGGGTGCCAGGTGCGCAGCAGGTACGCGGTGTCCCCGACGGCGAAAGCGCTGAACCGCGAACGCATGAGCAGTTCGGCGGTCGGCGCCGCGACGCTGCCTTCGTGGAACCGGCCGCAGCAGGCGGCGTAGGACTCGGCGAGGCCGCACGGGCACGAAGCGGAAGGCATGGCGAAATCATCCCACGACGGCTTCGACCGTCTACTGAGGACTATTCCGCGTTGACCGGCTTCCCGCTCTCCCGCGCTTCCTGCGCCCCGCGCACCGCGAGCCGGTCGGCTCGCTCGTTCTCCGGGTGTCCCGCGTGGCCCTTCACCCAGAGCCACTCGACCTCGTGCGAGCCGGCCGCCGCGTCCAGGCGTTGCCACAGGTCCGCGTTCTTCACCGGCTCCCGCGCCGCCGTCTGCCAGCCGTTCTTCTTCCAGCGCGGCAGCCACTGCATGATTCCGTTGCGCACGTAGGTGCTGTCCGTGTAGACGCGGACCTGCGATGGCCGGGTCAGGCTCTCCAGCGCCCGGATCGGCGCCGTCAGCTCCATCCGGTTGTTCGTCGTCGGCGTGGCTTCGCCGCCGTACAGCTCGCGCTCGTGCCTTCCGTAGCGGAGGACCGCGCCCCAGCCGCCCGGTCCCGGGTTCCCGCTGCACGCGCCGTCGGTGTAGATCTCCACGTCCACGCGGCGACCCTACCGGTCCCGGCTCTCGCCCCGGCCCGCCACGCCGGGTTACGGTGGAGATCCGGAGGGGAGCCATGAGCGGGCACGACGACACGGCCGAGGGAGCGCTCCTGGCCTACCTCGCCGCCACCGATCGCGAGTACCTGCTCGCCCGCGGCACCCGCCGCCGGTTCCGCGCGAACGACGTCGTGCTCATGGAGGGCGACCCGTCCGATCACGTCCACGTGCTGGTCTCCGGCTGGGTGCGCGTCTCCGCGATCGTCGAGGACGGCCGCGAGGTGCTCTTCGGCCTGCGCGGCCCCGGCGAGGTGCTCGGCGATCTCGCCGCGGTGACCGGGCGGCCGCGGTCGGCGTCGGTGCGCGCGATCGAACCCTGCACCGTCTACCAGCTGACCGGCGCGGAGTTCGTCGACGTCCTGCACGCCCGCCCCGAGATCGCCATCGCGACGATCAAGACCGTCGCGGCCCGGCTCCGCAACGCCGAGTCGGCCCGGGTCGACTCCGCCGCCTTCGACGTCAGCCGCCGCGTCGCGGTGGTGCTGGTCCGGCTGGCGGAGGAACACGGCCGGCGCGTCCCGGAGGGTGTGCTCATCGAAGACGCGTTCTCGCAGGAGGACATCGCCGCGCAGATCGGGGCGGCGCGGCGTACCGTCGCACGAGCGTTGCGCGTGCTGCGCGAGAAGGGGATCGTCGAGACCGGCCGCCGCCGGATCCTGATCCGCAACCCACGCGTCCTGCGCGCCTTCGCCCGCTCTGAGCCAAACGGCACACACCGCCCGTGACAGCGGACCTCTGAGCGGACCCCGCCCCCGCGCGATCCTGGGTACCGGCCGGAAAAGAAATTCAGATGCCGACCGGCCGGATTCCATTTTCGAAGCGAGGTCGGGGAGTGCTTTGCCGTGAACGTCTACTGCAAGATCTTGACCCTGGTGAAATCGGTCTTCGTCGCGTTCGTGGTCGGTGCCGTCGCGGGATTCCTGGCGGCCACCGGAAACGCGGCGGAGCCGGCGTCGCACGGCTCGGCTCCCCTCTCCGCCTCGGCCTGGGTGCAGCGATGAGGAGGTGTGTGTGATGGAGAGCCACTCGATCTGGGCGCTGATCTTCGGCGCGAACTGACCCGCGGCGGCCCGGCCGGCCGGCTCGTGGGGGGTCGGCCGGCCGGGTATTTCCGGGAATGCGGGTGTCCGCGATCTGTCACGTCCCGCGCGGAACCGTTCTTGGTAATGTGGGCTGTCATTTCACCGCGGCACCGGGAGGGGGTGGGATGAACCCGGAGAACTCCTTCCCGTTCGTGCGCGAGCTCAACGAACTGCGCCGCGGCCGCGGGCTCGACGCGGCCGACCTGCACCAGCGGATCGGTCCCTGCCTGCGCGAGGCGTGCGAGATCACCGACGCCGACCAGCCGTCCGCCGCCCGGCAGAAGCTCGTGCTGCGGCTCACCGAGCTGTGCGGCCGGCTGCCCGCCGACCTGCGGCTGGCCGCGCTCGCGGCGTTCGGCCTGCACGAAGAGGCGGCGGGGGAGTTCCTCGACCGGCGGATCTCGTGGCTGGCCAGCGTCCTGGACCGCGACCCGCGCACCGCGCGCCGCCGGATCGACCTCGCGTTCCGCCGGCTCGACGAGCTGCTCGGCACGCCCCCGCCGGAGCGCGACCTGCACCCGCTGGCCGGCTGGTACGTCGAGTCGGCGAAGGCGGTGCTCCGGCTCGACCACGACCCGCCGGACCTGCAGGAAGAGCGCCGGATCGTCGCGGAGGTCGACGAGCTGGACGAGCTCGTGCTCTCGTTCAGCGTCCCGGCCGAGCCGGGCAGCGACCCGGTGCCGGACATCACCGCCGACGTCCTGTTCGGCGGTGAGATCGTCGAAGAGCGCCAGGTTTCGGTGAGCCACGCGCAGTTCGTCATGCGGCTCCCCAACCCGCTGCGGCTCGGCCAGCGGCACGAGTACGGGATCCGGTTCGCGCCGCGGCGCACGTCGCTGCGGCCGTACTACGTCATGATGCCCTTGCGCCGCTGCGAAGAATTCGCGGTGCGCGTCCGGTTCGACCGCGCGAACCCGCCGTCGCGCGTGTGGCGGCTCAACGGCGTGCCGGGCCGGGTGGTGGACGACGGCGTCGACTCGGGGGACGCGCTGACGATCAACCGCGTCGGCGAGGTGGGGCTCGAGTTCCACGAGCTGCACCAGGGGCTGAGCTACGGCCTGCAATGGTCCTTCGACCCCCGGGAGGACTGAGGTCATGCGCACCGTTCCGGTGGCCGCGACCGTCGTCCGGATCGGGATCGTCGCCCCGAGCCGCGGCGGCACCGCCCGCGCGGTGCACCTCGGCACCACTCTCGACGGAGTGCTGGACGAGGCGTTCGACCACGTCCCGGTGCCGTACCGCACGCCGACCTGGTACCGGCGGCCGGAGGGGGACATCACGACGCTGGTCATCCCGCCGGCCGTGCCGCTGCGGTGGGTCGCCACGGAGTTCGCCGGCGCGCTGGCCGAGGCGCTGCGGCGCCGCAACCGCCACCTCAACGAGTTCGGCCGGCTGCGGCTGCGGCTCGCCGCCGACCACGGCGACGTCGTGCTGCGTCCGCCGAACTTCGGCGGCGCCGCGATCGCGCTGGCGGTCTGGCTGTGCGAAGCGGAGGTGCTGAGGGCGGCGATGGCCGCGGCGCCGGAGCGCGACCACCTGCTGATCCTCTCCGACCGGTTCCACGCGGCGATCGACGACGTGCCGGGCTTCCGGCGCGTCGTCGTCCCCGCCGGTGGCGAGCGCGAAATCGCGTGGCTGTGGACCGGTCCGGATACTGGGACGCGGAATACCGGCTCCGGCGGTGGGTTGGCACCGTCGTAGCCGAGAGAAGGGGCCCGCGATGAGCACGTTCACGAGCGAATGGCAGGACTGGAAGACGCACCGTGAGGAAGACCTCGCGGCACCCCACGGCTGGCTGGCGCTGGTGTCGCTCGACTGGCTGACGGACGCCCCGCGGGAGTACCCGGGCATCCCCGGCCGCTGGTGGCAGGACGCCGACGCGGCGTACGTCGACCCGGCCGGCGCGTCGCTTTCGCACGAGGGTTCGCCGATCACCGGGACCCGCCGGTTCGAGCTGGTCAACAGCGGCGCGGGCACGCGGGTGCTGGCCGGCGACGTCGAGATCGAGGTCGCCCGCCGTTCCGGGTACCTGATCCGCGTGCACGATCCGAAGGCCGAGGTGCTGCGCGCGTTCCACGGCGTCCCGGCGTACGAGCCGTCGCCGTCCTGGGTGCTTCAGGGCCGTTTCGAGCCCTTCGACGAGCCGCGGCCCACCACGGTCGGCGCCGTGGTGGAGGGCCTCAGCCACGTCTACACGGCACCGGGCGTCGTCCACTTCTCTTTCGGGGGACAGCCGCACACGCTGACCGCGTTCAACGGCAAGGACGGCGGCTTCAGCATCCTGTTCACCGACGAGACGAGCGGCGTGACGACGTACGCGGCGAACCGCTCGCTACCGGTCGGCGCGCCGTCGCCGGACGGGTCGGTGACGGTGGACTTCACCCGGGCGGTGAACCTGCCTTGCGCGTTCACGGACTTCGCGACGTGCCCGCTGCCGCCGGCGGGCAACCACCTGCCGTTCGCGGTCGAGGCGGGGGAGAAGATCCCGTACGAGCGCGGGTGACTCCCCCGCCTGCCTTCAGTGCGCGACGTCGATGACGACGCGGTTGGGCGCGGTGAGCGTGAAGACGTTCACCGTCGTCCGCGACCGCACGCCGAGCCCGACCAGCAGCTGGGATTCGAAGTCCCCGATGACGGCGACGGCCATGACGTTGCCGAGGTTGCGCGTCCGGAACTTGTTCGGCCCGGGGTAGGTCGGGTTGCCGCTGTCGTCGTGCGCGGCGGCGAACGGCACGGTGACGTTGATGAAGTACTCCCCGGTGAGCCACACGATTTCGGTGCTCGGATCGGCGATGAGCTCGTCGACGAGCTGGTAGCTGGGAGTGGGCCTGCCCCCGGGCCCGAGGTCGAGCACGATGCGGTCGAACCCGGGGTTGTTCCCGGTCCGGATGGCGGTCAGGGTCGGAACGGAGGACACGGCCTGCGCGGGCACGGCGGCGGCGAGCGTCCCGGCGAGCATGAGCGTGACAGCGAGCAGTGCGCCTCTGACGGGTCTGGACATGGTGGGCCTCCTGGGGTGAACCGGTGGAAGTCCCAGCGCTGGGTCTACGGGAGACGTCCGGTTCGTCCGGGGAGTTGCGTCCGGGTTCCGGATCGTTACCCGGCCGGATCTCCGGCGCCGCAACGAGAAGGAGGCTCACCAGCCGCGCTCACGCCACTCCGTCAGCTTCGCCCGCTCCGCGCCCAGCCTCGGGGAGCTGCCTGCCAGCAGATCTCTCCAACAGTTGCGGCAGCGCCAAGGCCGGCACGCGTCCTTGCCGGTGGTGCGCGTACTCCACCTAGATCGGCTCCGCAGCCTGAGACGGCACGGAACCAGGGGCGCACACGCTGACTCCCGCCTTGCGCTGCGACGCCTCGTAACTGGACAAGAATGCCGGAACCAACGGTTGGTCTGCGGTCTCGCGAAATCCTCGATCAGCTCACCAGCCGCGGTCGCGCCACTCGGCGAGGTGCCCTCGCTGCTCACCCAGCGTCGAATCATCCCCGTGTCCCGGGTAGAACCACGTCTCGTCCGGCAGCTCGTCGAAGATCCGCGACGACACATCGTCCAGCAGCGACGCGAAGTCCTCGGGTGACGTCGTCCGCCCCACTCCGCCCGGGAACAGCGAGTCCCCCGTGAACAGATGCGGGTGTCCGGCAGGGTCCCGGTAAAGAAGAGCGATCGAGCCCGGCGTGTGCCCGCGCAGGTGGATCACCGAAAGGGTGACCTGGCCCACGGACACCGTGTCCCCGTGCTCCACCAGGAAGTCCGGCGGCACCGGCAACGGCGAAGCGTCCAGCGGGTGGGCCGCCGTGTTGGCGCCGTTCGCTCCCGCCACCGCGCCCAGCGCCTGCCAGTGGTCCTGGTGCTGGTGGGTGGTGACGACCGTGCGAAGCGCCGGGCGGTCCGGGCCGTGACCGATCAGGTCCGAGATGCGCTCCGGGTCGCTTGCCGCGTCGATCAGCAGCGCCTCCTCCGAGGCTCGGCACACCAGCAGGTACGTGTTGTTGTCCATCGGGCCGACGGACAGCTTGGTGATGGTCAGCGCGTCCAGGGTGCGCCGGGTGGCGTCGCCGCCCGGGTCGACGTGCCCGGTGTAGGTCTCCACGATGTTCACCGTGCACACGGTAGTCGTTTCGCGCCAACCGGTTCCACCCGCACAAGCGCGCGCCCGCCGGTCCACGTAGGCTCGCCGGAGACCTCGCCAGCCGACCTCAGGACGACCGTGCCCACCTCGCCGACGCCGCGCCGGATCAGCTGGGACCTCCTCCGCGTCGTCGCCGTCCTCGCGGTGATCCTCGGGCACGTCACCCACCAGGGTGCTCTCCTGCACCCCGAGCTGACGGGGTACCCCTTCCGGGTGACAGCGCAGTTCGGCGCCGCGATCCTGCTGGTGATCTCCGCCTTCTTCGTTTGCGCGAGCCTCCGCAAGGGCAATCCGCGCCGGTGGCTGTGGAACCGCGTCGCACGCCTCGTGCCGGCCTACCTCGTCGCCGTCCTGGTGACCTACGTCGTGACGCGGTGCGCGGCCATCTCGTTCAGCGGCCTGCCCTACCCGCACGGCATCACCGGGCTCCTCTTCGGCGTGCCGCAGGGGCCGCCGGCGAACCCGTCGCCGTGGTACATCCCCACCGGGCTCGACCTGGTCGCCAACCTCGGCATGGTGCAGGAGTGGGGTGTGCGCTCGGCCACGTTCTACTACCTCGACGGCTCCTACTGGACGCTGCCGGTGCAGCTGCTGGCCTTCACCGGCGCGGCCCTGCTGTGGCCGCGGTCGTGGCGCACCCACCGGCTGACCGTCGCCCTGCTGTGGGCCCTGATCCTCGTCCCGCTCGCGCTCCGCTTCGTCGTCTTCGCGCCGGGGACGGCGAGCCCGGTCGTCGAGACCTTCTACTACGGCCTGGGCCTGCACCGGCTGCACGTCTTCGCCATCGGCGTCGCGCTGTGGCTCTGGTCACGGCACCGGCTCAGGACGTGGCACGCCGCCCTGTTCGTCGTCGCCGCCGTCGCCGCGCAGGACCTGCAGGTCTTTCCGTTCCACGTCGCGCTGCCGCAGGACGCCCTGCGCTGGCCGTCCACGATCGGGTTCGCCGTGCTCCTGCTGCTGGTCTGCCTGGCCGCCCGCGGCCCGGACTGGCGGTTCCCCGGACTGGCGAGGATCGCCCCGGCCGTCACCTGGCTCGCGGGCATCTCGTATGGTCTTTATCTGGTGCACCAGGAACTGGGTTACGTCCTGGCCCGCGCTCTGCTCGACGTCGGCCTGCCCGGCTGGCTGCGGCTCCCCGTGGTCGTCGGCGCCGCCGTGCTGGCCGGCTGGGCGGTCACCGCGGGTGTCGAACGGCCGGTCCACCGGTGGCTCACCACCCGCCGAAAGCCGGAAGAACCGCAGGTCAAGGACGCGGAGCCAGTTTTTGTCGGTGGTGGCTCGTAGCATTGAGAGGCCGCCCGTGCAGCCTCCTACCGGGCCGGCGACCGCAGCTGAGAATGACACTGAAGGGACCCTGGCGTGGCTGATCGCCTCGTTGTTCGCGGCGCCCGCGAGCACAACCTCCGCGGCGTGGATCTCGACCTGCCCCGCGACAGCCTGATCGTTTTCACCGGTCTGTCCGGGTCCGGGAAGTCGAGCCTCGCCTTCGACACCATCTTCGCCGAAGGGCAGCGGCGCTACGTCGAGTCGCTCTCGGCGTACGCCCGCCAGTTCCTGGGGCAGATGGACAAGCCGGACGTCGACTTCATCGAGGGCCTCTCGCCCGCGGTGTCGATCGACCAGAAGTCCACCTCGCGCAACCCGCGTTCGACCGTGGGCACGATCACCGAGGTCTACGACTACCTGCGTCTGCTCTACGCGCGCGCCGGCAAGGCGCACTGCCCCAAGTGCGGCGAGCCGATCAGCAAGCAGACCCCGCAGCAGATCGTCGACCAGGTGCTGGAGATGGACGAAGGCGTCCGCTTCCAGGTGCTCGCGCCGGTCGTGCGCGGGCGCAAGGGCGAGTACGTCGACCTGTTCGAGAACCTGCAGCAGCAGGGCTACGCGCGCGTGGTCGTCGACGGCACGGTCCACGCGCTCACCGACCCGCCGAAGCTGAAGAAGCAGGAAAAGCACCAGATCGGCGTGGTGATCGACCGGCTGAGCGTGAAGTCGTCTTCGCGCCAGCGGCTCACCGACTCGGTCGAGACGGCGCTGCGGCTGGCCGACGGGCTGATCGAGCTGGAGTTCGTCGACCTGCCCGAGAACGACCCGCACCGGATCCGCGGCTTCTCCGAGAACCTGGCCTGCCCCAACGGCCACCCGCTGGCCATCGAGGACCTCGAGCCCCGCTCGTTCTCCTTCAACTCGCCCTACGGCGCGTGCCCCGAGTGCACGGGCATCGGCATCCGCAAGGAGGTCGACCCGGAGCTGGTGGTCCCGGACGACGAGCTGTCCCTGGCCGAGGGCGCGATCGCGCCGTGGTCGGGCGGGCAGAGCGCGGACTACTTCATCCGGCTGCTCGAGTCGCTGTCGGAGACCATCGGCTTCCGGATGGACACGCCGTGGCGCCGGCTGCCGGCGCGCGCCCAGAAGGCCGTGCTGCACGGCGTCGACGACCAGGTGCACGTCCGCTACAAGAACCGCTACGGCCGCCAGCGGTCGTACTACGCGGCCTTCGAGGGCGTCATCCCGTTCCTCGAGCGGCGGCAGGAGCAGACCGAGTCCGAGTACATGCGCGAGCGGTACGAGGGCTACATGCGCGAGGTGCCGTGCCCGGCCTGCCAGGGCACCCGGCTCAAGCCGGAGATCCTCGCCGTCACGCTGCAGCACAAGTCCCGCGGCGACATGTCGATCGCCGAGGTCTGCGGGCTGTCCATCGCGGAGGCGTCGCAGTTCCTCGACGAGCTGGAGCTCGGGCAGCGCGAGACGATGATCGCCGGCGCGGTGCTCAAGGAGATCCAGGCGCGGCTGCGCTTCCTCCTCGACGTCGGCCTGACGTACCTCTCGCTCGACCGCGCGTCGGCCACTCTTTCGGGCGGCGAGGCGCAGCGCATCCGGCTCGCGACGCAGATCGGGTCCGGCCTGGTCGGCGTGCTCTACGTGCTCGACGAGCCGTCGATCGGCCTGCACCAGCGCGACAACCACCGCCTGATCGAGACGCTGACCCGGCTGCGGAACCTGGGCAACACGCTGATCGTCGTCGAGCACGACGAAGACACGATCCGCTCGAGCGACTGGGTGGTCGACATCGGCCCGGGCGCGGGCGAGCACGGCGGTCACATCGTCCACAGTGGACCGTACAAGAAGCTGCTCAAGAGCAAGGAGTCGATCACCGGGCAGTACCTGTCCGGGCGCCGCAGGATCGAGATCCCGGCGATCCGGCGGCCGATCGACAAGAAGCGGCAGCTGACCGTCGTCGGCGCGCGCGAGCACAACCTGCGCGGGCTGGACGTCTCGTTCCCGCTCGGCGCCCTCGTGTCGGTCACCGGCGTGTCGGGATCGGGCAAGTCGACGCTGGTGAACGACATCCTGGCGACCGTGCTGGCGAACAAGCTCAACGGCGCCCGTCAGGTGCCGGGCCGCCACACCCGGGTCAACGGCCTCGGTCACGTCGACAAGCTGGTGCGCGTCGACCAGTCGCCGATCGGGCGGACCCCGCGGTCCAACCCGGCCACCTACACGGGCGTCTGGGACCACGTGCGCAAGCTGTTCGCCGCGACGACCGAGGCGAAGGTCCGCGGCTACCAGCAGGGCCGGTTCTCGTTCAACGTCAAGGGCGGCCGCTGCGAGGCGTGCGCCGGCGACGGCACGATCAAGATCGAGATGAACTTCCTGCCGGACGTCTACGTCCCGTGCGAGGTCTGCAAGGGCGCGCGGTACAACCGGGAAACCCTCGAGGTGCACTACAAGGGCAAAACCGTCTCGGACGTGCTCGACATGCCCATCGAGGAGGCGGCGGAGTTCTTCGAGCCGATCAAGGCCATCCACCGCCACCTGCAGACGCTGGTGGACGTCGGCCTCGGCTACGTCCGGCTCGGCCAGCCCGCGCCGACGCTCTCCGGCGGTGAGGCGCAGCGCGTCAAGCTGGCCAGCGAGCTGCAGAAGCGCTCGACGGGCAAGACGGTGTACATCCTCGACGAGCCGACGACCGGTCTGCACTTCGAGGACATCAACAAGCTGATCGGCGTGATCAACGGGCTGGTCGACAAGGGCAACTCGGTGATCGTGATCGAGCACAACCTCGACGTGATCAAGACGTCCGACTGGATCATCGACATGGGCCCCGAAGGCGGCAACGGCGGCGGCACGATCGTCGCCGAGGGCACGCCGGAGCAGGTCGCGGCGGTCGAGGAGAGCTACACGGGCGAGTTCCTGCGCACGGTCCTCACCCCCGCCGAATAGCGGTCACCGCGGCTTGCCGGTGGTCTGGTGGACCACCGGCGAGAGCGGCCCGTAGTGCAGCGCCCGGAGCCGGTAGGCCGAGCCCTCCTCACCCGGGAGGACGGACAAGGTGCACGTCGTCGTGTCCGGGTCGGTCACTTCGACCGGGTCGAAGTCCGGCGCGCCCGGCCGCCGGATCTCCAGGAGGAACCCGGCTTCGTCGTGGGACAGGTCGGTCCACGAGAACGTCAGCGTGCCGTCCGCGGCCGCCCCCGCCCGCAGGTGCGCCGGCGCGGTGCCACCCGCCGAGGGCACCGCCGGCGCGCCCACGGTCGTCTCCGGCGACACCGGGCCCGAGAACGGCTGCTGCCGGTAGTAGAACGGCGTCTCCGGGATCAGGTCCGGGTGGTGGTAGCTCGTCGTGTGCGCGGGCAGGAACCGCAGCGTCGTCCACGGCCCGGCGGGATCGTCGGCGTACTCGACGCGGTGCCCGTCGGCGTCGTCCGGCCAGCTCAGCACCACGTCGGTGGGCGAGGTCAGTGAAGCGGTGAACGGCGGCGGGGGAGCCGGGGAAGAACAGCCCGCGACCAGCAGCGCCACGGCGAAGAGGGGTTTCACGGACACAGCGGCTCCCGCGGCGATCGGGGCGGCGGCGAACGTGATCAGCTTAGGGAACCCGCCCGCACGGCGACAAGGTCCTGCCGATCACCGGAACACACCAATCCGGCGCCGAACCGGCACCGAACCGCGCGAAACCCCGCTGAACCGTTTCGGGCAACCGTCCGTGTCTGAGGTGTCGAGGTCCGCCGGACGGTGGTGCCGCCCTCACCGAGGAGAGAAACGTCATGAACCGTATCCGGACGGCCAGTTTGTGCGCCGCCGCGATCGCCGTCGTCGCCCCCCTGTCGGCCTGCGGCGACATGGCCTCCGCGGGGGCCGGGAACCCCGACCACGGGCAGCCCGGGCACGTGATGCTGGCCGCGACCGAGGTCGCCGGCGTCGGGACGGTCGTCACCGACGCCGCGGGCAAGACGCTCTACCGGTTCGACAAGGACATGGCGACGCCGCCGATGTCCCACTGCGACGCCCAGTGCGCCGCGACCTGGCCGCCGGCGCTGGCCGGCGACGGCTCGCCGATGCTCGAGGGCATCCAGGACAGCCAGGTCGGCACGCTGGCGCGCCCGGACGGCAGCAAGCAGCTCACGCTCAACGGCTGGGCGTTGTACGAGTTCTCGGGCGATAAGGCCCCCGGGCAGATGAACGGTCAGGGCGCCAACGGCACCTGGTTCGCCGCCGCCCCGGACGGCAGCAAGATCACCGCGGCGCAGCCCGCGGCCGGTGGCTCCGGCTACTGAACACCGACGGTTTCCGGGCAGCACGAGGAAGGACGGGCAGCCGATGAACACCATGGTCGCGTTGCGCTCGGCGCACGCACCGCCGGTGGCCCTGCGGGTTGCAGTACTGTCCTCGCCGACTCAGAACACCGTCGGGAGGACGAGGGTGGCCATTGGTGGCAGGCGGCCTAAGAAGGCCAAAGGCGAGGACCTGATTCGGCAGCTTTACGCCGAGCACGGGCGAAGCCTGCTGGCCTACGCGACGAGGCTGACCGGTGATCGGGCGGCAGCCGAGGACGTGGTCCAGGAGACGCTGGTCCGAGCGTGGAAACACGCGGACGACCTGCAGAACGACGGGAAGGGCTCGGTGCGCGGCTGGTTGCTGACCGTCGCGCGCAACTTGGTCACCGACCGGGCACGTGCCCGGGCGGCCCGGCCACAGGAGGTGGCCGAACCGGCCGAAGGCGTTCCGACGCCGTCCGTCGAACGCGATCACGCCCAGGGCGTGGTCGACTCGATGACGGTGCTCGGCGCGATGGACGGCCTTTCCAACGAGCACCGAGAGGTCCTGGTGGAGATCTACTACCGGGGACGGACGGTGGCCGAAGCGGCGAGAACATTGGGCGTCGCACCGGGTACCGTGAAATCACGGTCCTACTACGCACTGAGAGCACTGAGAGCAGCGATGATTTCGAGCGGAACGGAGGTGGCGCGATGAACTCGGTCGACGAGAGTCACACGCAGCTCGGCGCGTACGCCCTCGGCGCGCTCGATCCCGGGGAGGCGGCCGACTTCGAGCGGCGGCACCTGCAGACCTGTGCGCAGTGCCGGTTCGACCTGAACGAGCTCGTGGCTCTGCGGGAGTCGCTCGACGAGGTACCGCCCGAGGCGTTCCTCGACGGGCCGCCCGAAGGCGGGGACCTGCTGCTGCAGAAGACCCTGCGGCGGGTGCGCGACGAAGAAGAGGCGGCGCCGGTCCGCTCGGGCCGTTCGACGTCACGCCGGGGCCTGGCCCTGGTCGCGGCGGCGGTCCTGGTGGTGGCCGCGCTCGGCGGCGGAATCCTGGTGGGCCGGCAGACCGGCTCCAGCGAGACTCCGCTCGCGGTGCCCGTGCAGCCGACGGAAGTCCCCGGCACGAAGAGCGTCGAAGGGCGCGACCCGACGACCGGCGTGCAGCTGGCCGCGTCGGTGGCCCCGTTCCAGGGCTGGGTGCGGGTGAACGTCGCCGTGAAGGGCGTCAAGGCCGGGGAGCAGTGCTTGCTCCAGGTCGTCACGAAGGAAGGCCAGGCGGTCACCGCCGGCAGCTGGAAGGTGTCCGAGAAGTGGGAGAGTTCGGGCTTCTCGCTCGACGGTTCCGCTTTGGTGGCGCCCGACGACGTGAAGTCGGTCGACATCGTCACGGTGGACGGCCGGAAGCTGGTCTCGGCCCGGGTGTGACACCGTGACGGGCGCGTGTTACCGGTTCAGCAGCAGGTGGTTGCTGCCCGGTACCGCGCCCGAGCGGGTGTTCGGCGCGGTCACCGACCTCGCCGGCTACCCGCGGTGGTGGTCGGACGTCCGCACGGTGCGCCGGGTGGACGACGACACCGCCGAGCTGATCTGCCGGTCCCGGCTCCCGTTCCGCTTGGTGGTCCGGATGCACCGGGTCCACCAGGACGAGCGGGCGGGCCTCATGCGGGTCCGGTTGAGCGGCGACCTGGACGGGGTGCTGGCCGGAGCGGTCCGCGCGGCGGGCGCGGGCACGCTCCTGGAGATCACCCAGGACGTCCAGGCTCGCAAGGAGCTGCTGCGGCGGCTCGACGCGGTGGCCCGGCCGCTCTTCCGCGCGAACCACGCGCTGATGATGCGGCGGGGTCACCGTGGCCTCTCGGCCTACCTGGCGTGATTGAAGGGTCAACTCGCGTGATTGAAGGGTCGACACGGCCGGGGAAGGCGTGTCGCCCCTTCAATCACGCGTGTCGACTCTCAGATCACGCGTGTCGGCCCTTCGCTCACGCCTGACCGGCGACGCAGACCTCGGGTTCCGCGGTCACCGCGGGGGTCGGGCGGGGACGGCGGGCCAGGATCAGGCCGCCCAGGGCCACCGCCGCGATCAGGAAGCCCGCGCTGACCCCGTACGCCAGCCGGAACCCCGCCGCCAGAGCCTCGCGGTGGTCCACCGGAGCCAGGCTCGCCGTGCGGGACGCGGCGACGGAAGCCAGGACCGCCGTGCCGACCGCCGCACCCACCTGCTGGGTCGTGTTGATCAGACCGGACGCCACGCCCGCGTCCCCGTCGGCGACGTCCGACATCGCCAGGCCCATCAGCGCCGGGATCGCCGCTCCCGCGCCGAGGCCCATCAGCAGCAGCGGCGGCAGGACGCCGGTGAAGTAGCCGCCGGACACCTGCGTGAGGAGTAGCAAGCCCACGATCACCAGGCCCAGGCCGGACAGCAGCACCGCCCGCGGCCCGAACCGAGCCGCCAGCTTCTCCGCGAAGCCCAGCGACGCCACCGCGATCACCAGCGGCACCGGCAGGAACGCGACGCCGGTCCGCAGCGCGTCGAGGCCCAGCACCTGCTGCAGGTACAACGCCGTGACGAACTGGAAGCCCAGCATCCCGGCGACCATCAGCACCATCACGACGTTGGCGCCGGTGACCGCGCGGATCCGGAACAGCCGCAGCGGCAGCAGCGGGGTGCGCGCCTTCGCCTGCCGCACCACGAACGCGGCCAGCAGCCCGGCGGCCGCGGCCAGCGCACCCCAGGCGTAGGACGAAATCCCGTACACGCCAAGCATCACCGCGGCGGTGACGAGCACCGCGCCGAGCACGTCCAGGCCGGCCCGCAGGCCCGGGCCGCGGTCGGCCTCGACCACGCGGACCGCCAGCACCAGCGCGACCACGCCGATCGGCAGGTTGACGTAGAACGTCCAGTGCCAGCTCAGCGCCTGCGTCAGCGCGCCGCCCGCGATGAGGCCGATCGACGCGCCCGCGGCTTGCGTGAAGCTGTAGACGCCGATCGCGCGAGCCCGGGCCCGCGGCTCGGGGTACATCGTGACGATCATGCCGAGCACGACGGCCGACGCGAGCGCGCCGCCGACACCCTGCGCGAACCGGGAGACGATGAGGACACCCGCGTCCGAAGCCAGTCCCGCGATCAGGGAAGCGACCGTGAACAGGCCGAGCCCGCCGAGGAAGACGCGGCGGCGGCCGAGCAGGTCGCCGAGGCGGCCGGAGATCAGGAGCAGACCGCCGAAGGCGACCAGGTACGCGGTGACCACCCAGGCGAGACCGGCGGCGGTGAAGCCGAGGTCGGCCTGGATGGCGGGCAGTGCCACCGCGACGATGCTGCTGTCGAGCACGACCATCAGCGACGCGGCGCACAGCACCGCCAGCGCGAGGCCGCGGGAGCGGGCGGGGTGGTTCTCGGCCACGTTGCCCATCCGGCCAAAAGTAGGCCGGCCCCCGAGCGGCACGTGACCGTTGCTACGGGCCGATTCGGCCGTGGCTGTGGTCGGATTGGCATCGAAAGACACAGTAGGCCCCTCCAGTCGAGCGTTCCCCCTGGTCGTTGCCAGGACACTTCTTGTAACAGTGCCCATCATGTGTGACCATTGGTGCGCCGGGAAGGAGGCACTTTCATGTCCCAGGGGAACATCGATGTACCTGTCCAGGTCACCGAGATCGACCCGGAGAAACTCGATGTCTGCACGGTGCTGGAGGTCATCAACCGGATCAGCGGCAAGTGGGCGATCGGCATCCTCCTGGAGGCCATCCGCGGCCCGGTGCGCTTCACCGAGCTCGAACGCGCGGTCAACGGGATCAGCCGCCGGATGCTGACCTTGACGCTGCGCAACCTCGAGCGCGACGGCCTCCTGGAGCGCACGATCTACCCGACCGTCCCACCGCGCGTGGAGTACGTGGCCACGCCGATGGCGAAGGAGCTGTACCAGTCGCTGAGCGGCCTGCTCGGCTGGGCGGAGCAGCACCGTGAGGACATCGCGGCGGCGCGCGTCGGCTACGACGCCAACGTCGCCGGCTGAAGACGGGGAAACGGGCCGCTGCGCGAAGTCGGGGAACTCGCGCAGCGGCCCGTCGTGGCTCGTGCTCGGCGGAAGCGTGAGCACGAACGTTTTCGGTGTTACCTGGCAGGTTCCTTGACGGTGTCGTCCAGGTCGTCGGTCCCCGCCGCGTGGCTGTGCTCGTCGAGCATCGTGGCTTCGTCGAACGGTTCCTGGCCGGCGAACACGCGTTGCGCCTTCTCCCGGTCGAACTCGTTCGTCCAGTTTCCGATGAGGACGGTCGCGACGGCGTTGCCCGCGAAGTTCGTCAGCGCGCGGGCCTCCGACATGAACCGGTCGATGCCGAGGATGAACCCGACGCCGTTGACCAGCTCCGGCCGGTGCGACTGCAGGCCGCTCGCCAGGGTCGCGATGCCCGAGCCGCTGACCCCCGCCGCGCCCTTGGACGCGATGATCATGAAGGCCAGCAGGCCGATCTGCGAACCGATGGACAGCGGTTCGTCCTGCGCGGCGGCGATGAACAGCGTCGCCATGGTCAGGTAGATCGCGGTGCCGTCCAGGTTGAACGAGTACCCGGTCGGGACCGTGATGCCGACGACGGACTTGCTGACGCCGACGTGCTCCATCTTCGCGATGAGCCGCGGCAGCGCCGACTCCGACGACGACGTCGAGAGGATCAGCAGGAACTCGCGGCCGAGGTAGCGCAGCAGGTTCCAGATGAAGACGCGGGCCCCGAGCCACAGCACGATCCCGAGGATCACGAACACGAACACCAGGCAGGTCGCGTAGAACCCGAGCATGATGACGGCCAGGCTCTTGAGCGCGGCCCAGCCGGTCGCGCCGACGACTGCGGCGATGGCGCCGAACGCGCCGATCGGGGCGGCCCACATGATCATGGCGAGGACGCGGAACACCAGGCGCTGGATGTGCTCGATGCCCCGCAGGATCGGCGCGCCCTTCGGGCCCAGCTTCTGCAGCGCGAACCCGACTAGCAGCGCGACCAGCAGGGCCTGCAGGACCTCGCCCTCGGTGAAGGCGGAGACGAAGGTCTTCGGGATGATGCCGAGCAGGAAGTCGACCGGGCCTTCGGCACCGGTGGCGGACTTCTGGACGCTCTTCACGTCGGCCGGGTTGAGGTGCAGACCGGTGCCCGGGTGCAGGATGTTGCCGACGACCAGGCCGATCGCCAGGGCGAAGGTCGACATGATGATGAAGTAGAACAACGCCATGAGACCGACTTTGCCGACCTTGGCCGCCTTCGCGACCGAGCCGACGCCGATGACGATGGTGCAGAAGATGATCGGCGTGATCATCATCTTGATCAGGTTGACGAAGCCGTCGCCGAGGGGCTTGAGGCCCTTGGCGAAGCCCGGGAAGAGGAAGCCCACCAGGATCCCGAGCGCGACCGCGACGATCACGGCCAGGTACAGGTAGTGGGTCTTGTCCCGCTTGCGCGGGGTCTCCTCGGTGGTCGGTGGGGTCGGCACCGTTGCCTCCAGCTCAGGGGTGTTCCAGGTGCGGCACACTGTAGGCCCATCCGGGTGACCCGGCTCACTTGTGTTCATTGAGTTCGCACGATGATCGGACCGTCCCGTTCGGACACCCGGCCGCGCGTGTGCTGGTATGAGGAGGTGTTCCCGACGTCGTCCCGGTGGAGCCTGGCGCGCCAGCTGCTCGTGCTGCAGCTGGTGGTGCTCTGCGTGCTCGCCGGCGCCGGGATCACGTTCGCCTACCTCGACGCGGCGCGGGCGGTGGACGAGAACGCGCGCGACCAGGTCCGTGCGATCGCCTTGGCGGTGGCGGACGCGCCGACCGTCGCCGCCGCGGCGGCGACCGCGAACCCGAGCGCCACGCTGCAGCCGTTCGCCTTGCGGGTGCAGGCCCACACCCACGTCGACTTCATCACGATCATGAGCCCGGCCGGAATCCGCTACACCCACCCGACCCCGGCGCTGATCGGCCAGCACTACATCGGGACGATCGAGCAGGCGCAGCACGGGCTGGACTACACCGAGACCTACACCGGCTCGCTCGGCCCGTCGGTGCGCACGGTCGTGCCGGTGTTCGGGCCGGGGCAGCGGGTGGTCGCGCTGGTCGCCGTCGGGATCACCGTCCTGGCGATTTCGGCCGAGCTGCGCGAACGCCTGTGGCCACTCTTCGGCGTCGCCGGCGCGGTGCTGCTGGTCGGCGCGCTGGGCGGCTGGCTGATCAGCGCCCGGCTGCGGCGCCAGACCCGCGGCGTCGCGCCGGACGAGCTGAGCAACCTCTTCGAGTACCACGAAGCCGTGCTGCACTCGGTCCGCGAGGGCGTGCTGCTCGTCGGGCGGGACGGGCGCATCGGCCTGTGCAACGACGGCGCGCGCACCCTCCTCGGCCTCGACGCCGACCCGGTCGGGCGCGAGCTGGCGTCGCTGGGCCTGCCGGACGAGCTGGCGGAAGCGTTCACGTCGGCGGAGAACCGCGCCGAGCAACTGCACCTGACCGACGCCCGCGTGCTGTTGGTCAGCACGACCGCGGTCCGCATGGGCGGCCGCTCGCAGGGCACCGTCGTCGTTCTGCGCGACCACACGGAACTGCAGACGCTGACCGGCGAACTGACCACCGCCCGCGGCCTCGCGGAGGCGTTGCGGTCTCAGGCGCACGAGGCGGCGAACCGGCTGCACACCGTCGTTTCCCTGGTGGAGATCGGCCGGCCGGAACAAGCCGTCGAGTTCGCGACCGCCGAGCTGGCGCTCGCGCAGCGGCTGACCGACCGCGTCGTCGGCGCCGTCGCCGAGCCGGTGCTCGCCGCGCTGCTGCTGGGCAAAGCGGCCGAGGCGAGCGAGCGCGGGGTCGAGCTGACGATCACGCCGGACACGGTGATCGACGACGTCTCGCTCGGCGTCGCGGCCCGCGACCAGGTGACCATCCTCGGCAACCTGATCGACAACGGCATCGACGCGGCCGTGCGCGGGCCGGGCAAACCGGCCGTGGTCGTCACGGCCCGCTCCGATCCCGGGGAGCTGCTGCTGCGCGTGGCCGACACCGGCCCCGGCGTCCCCGAGGACGCCGACGTCTTCCGCCGTGGCTGGTCGACGAAGGCCGAGGACGGCCACGGGCTCGGCCTGGCACTGGTCGGGCAGGCGGTGCGCCGCTACGGCGGCACGGTCGACGTCGGGCACGACGGCGGCGCGGTGTTCACCGTGCGGCTGCCGCGGCGGGAGACGGACCGGTGATCCGGGTGCTGGTGGTGGAAGACGAGCCGGTGGCCGCCGAGGCGCACCGCGTCTACGTCGAGCGGCTGTCCGGGTTTTCGGTGGCCGGCGTCGTCCATTCCGGCGGCGACGCGCTGCGGTTCTGCGAACGCGAGCCGGTCGACCTGGTGCTGCTGGACTTCTACCTGCCCGACACGCACGGACTGGCGGTGTGCCGCTCCTTGCGCGCGGCGGGCCTGCCGATCGACGTCATCGCGGTGACGTCGGCGCGCGACCTCGGCCTGGTGAAGGCCGCGGTGTCGGTGGGGGTGGTGCAGTACCTGCTCAAACCGTTCACGTTCGCCACCCTGCGCGAAAAGCTGGAGCGGTACGCGGAGTTCCGCGACGCGTCGGGCGAGGTGACCGGCCAGGCCGAGATCGACCGGGCCCTGGGAGCGCTGCGCACGACGGAGCAGCCACCGCTGCCGAAGGGGATGAGCGTCCAGACTTTGGAGGCGATCACGGACGCGCTGTCCGGAGCCGCGGAAGGACTGTCGGCGGGGGCGGCGGCGAGCGCGATCGGAGCGTCCCGCGTGACGGCGCGCCGGTATTTGGAGTACTTGGCGGACAACGGGATGGCCCACCGCGAGCCGCACTACGGCCAGGTCGGACGGCCCGAGGTCTGGTACCGGCTCACGCGCGTATAACGACCTATACCGCGAGCCACCGACTTCCGGCGGTTCCGGCGCCGAAAGCACTGCGGTAGACCGGGACCATGTCGAAATGGGCCGGGTTCGCCGCCGCCGTTGTCCTGAGTCTCGGGCTCGTCTCGCCGGCGCAGGCCGCCGAGCCGGCCGCGAGTGTCACCGACGTCCAAGTCACCGGCCCGGCCGCCCAGCGGTTCACCCTCGTCGTCCTCGGGGACGGCTACACCGCCGCCGAACAGCCCAAGTTCTTCGCCGACGTCCAGCGGCACGTCAGCACCCTGTGGTCGCTCGAGCCGTTCAAGTCCTACCGCAGCTACTTCAACGTCTACGCCGTGTCGATCGCCTCGCCCGAGTCCGGTGTGGACTGTGACCCCGCGCTCGACGCGCCGAGCCGGAACACCCCGCTGAACATGGGTTTCTGGGGCGGGTGCAACGCCGCGAGCGTCCAGCGGTTGCTGACCGTCGACGACGACGCGGCCCAGCGGTACGCCGACCTCGTGCCCGGCACCACCCGCGCCAACCGCCAGATCCTCGCCCTCGCCAACAGCGGCACCTACGGCGGCGCGGGCGGCACGTACGCGACGGCGTCCGGCGGGAACGCGCTGTCGGCCCTGATCTCGCCGCACGAGCTGGGCCACTCGCTCGGCGGCCTCGACGACGAGTACGACTACTACGCCCGCAACGTCCCGGGCGGCGCGTACGAAGGCGGCGAGCCCGACTCGGTCCACCACACCCTGCTGACGACGCGGCAGATGCGCGACCAGCACGCGAAGTGGTACCGCTGGCTGGGCGAGCCGAGCGAATCCGGCGGCACGATCGGCCGGTTCGAAGGCGGGCTCTACACCCGGACCGGCGTCTGGCGGCCGAGCGAGCACTCGATGATGAAGACCCTCGGCTACGCCTTCGACCAGGTCGGCCGCGAGCGGATGACACAGCGGATCTCCACGAAGGTGCCGCTCATCAGCGGCGGCACGCCGGCCGGGACGATCGGCGCCGACCGCGTCGTCCGGGTGCGGACCTTGCACCCGGTGAGCCACCGCCTCGACGTCACCTGGACCCTCGACGGCGTTTCCCTGCGCGGCTCCGACGCCCTCGACCTGCGCCAGGCGCACGTCAAGCCGGGCCAGCACACGCTGATCGCGAAGGTGACCGATCCGACGCCGTTCGTGCGCGACCCGGCGGTCCGGCCGACCGCAACCCGCACATGGACCGTCGACACTTCGGTGACCACCCCGCCCACCGGCGGCCCGGCCGTCGTGGCGTCGACGCCCACCGCCGCGCCGGTGGGCGGGCACGACGTCGTCTACGTCGAGACCGGCGAACCGACGGGCTCGATCCCGCCGGTCCGCTGGGCCCTCGACGGAAAGCCGGCCGGCACCGGACCCGACGTCGCCCTCGACGAGTCACGCGGGACGCACTGGCTGACCGCGACCACCGGCGGCACCACGCTGACCTGGACGGTCGACGCGGCGGGCCCGACGACGACTGCCGAGCTATCGGCGGGCACCGTGTTCCACGGTTCGTTCACGATGCGCCTGACGTCACCGGACGGAATGCCGGAGTTCCGCGTCGACGGCGACGGCTGGCACAAGTACTACGGCTGGCCGACGGACCCGAACGCGCCGTACCTGTTCACCCCGCGCGGCACGGAGATCGACGGCCTGGCGTACGGCAACCTCGGCTCGGGAGGGCTGACGGTGTCGCCGTTCGCGGACCGGACATCCGGCTACGGGCGCCACCGCATCGAGTACCGGTCGATCGACGCGGCCGGGAACGTCGGCCCGACGCGGTCGTTCACGGTGACGCTCCTGCCGTGATCAGCGGGGCCGGCCGGGGACACCCGGCCGCAGCTGCCACGGGTGCGGTCCGTCGAGCGGCCGGTACTCCACCCCGAGCGCGTCCAGGCGCGGCAGGTGGTGGTCCCGCAGCCGCGGCAGGAACTCGGCGTAGTCCCGCGGCCCGCTGCTCCACGCCACCTCCGCGAACGCCGACAGCCGCGGGAAGGCCATGTAGTCCACCCGCCGCACGCTGTCCAGGTGCTCGCTCCACACCTGGGCCTGGACCCCGCGCAGCCGCGGCCCGGTCAGCGCCGGCTCGTACGCGTACACGTCCTCGAGCGTGTGCACCATCCCCACCGGGATCGGCTCGTCCGGCTCCGAAGATTGCCGGTGGTCCAGGTAGACGTGCTGCTCCGGGCACATGACGACGTCGTGCCCGTCCGAAGCGGCGCGGACGCCGGCCTCTTCGTTCTGCCACGAGCCGATCACCATCGGCGGCAGGCCGGGGATGTCGAGGACCTCGTCCCAGCCCATCGGCGTCCGGCCGCGCGAAACCAGGTGCTCGGCCAGCAGCCGGACGAACTCGCGGTGCTCGTCGGTCGCGCCCGGGGTTTCGTCGCCGCCCAGCGCGATCACCTTCGACGGGAAGATTTCCAGCAGGTGGTCGAACACGCGGCGGAAGAAGTCCAAAGTGGACGCTGACGGATCGAGCAGCGAAGTGCTGATGCCCCAGGCGGTCCAGATCTCGTACGCGTCCTCGGTGCCCAGCGAGGGATAAGCCGCCAAGGCCGCCCGGGCGTGGCCGGGGATGTCGATCTCCGGCACCACGGTGATCGAGCGGGCGGCCGCGTAGGCCACGATTTCGCGCAGGTCGTCGCCGGTGTAGAAGCCGCCGTGGGGACGACCGTCCGGCGCGCCCCCGCTGCCCGCCATCGACGACGGCCGCCAGCCGCCCACGGACGTCAGCAGCGGAAACTCGGGGACCTCGAAGCGCCAGCCCTGGTCGTCGGTCAGGTGCAGGTTGAGCACGTTCAGCTTGTGCGCGGCCAGCAGGTCGACGAACCGCAGCACCTCGGCCTTGGTCCGGAAGTGCCGGGCGACGTCGAGCAGGCACCCGCGCCAGCCGAACCGCGGGTGGTCCTCGACGACCCCGCACGGCAGCGACGACGGCGAGAACCCGGCGACGCGGAACGCCGAAGGCCCCGCGAGCTGCCGCAGCGTCTGGCGCCCGTAGAACTCGCCGGCGGGTTCACCGCAGAACAACACAACGCCGGACGGCGAGATCTCCAGCCGATAGCCCTCCGCCGGCAGGGAAGCGCGCCGGACGTCCACAGTGGACGGCCACGGGCACGAACCCGGCGTGGGCGTCACCGAAACCGGGCGGGGGAGCAAGGTGGCAAAAGACATGTCAGCCCTTCACGGCGCCGGCCATCCCGGACACCAGCCGTCGTTGCACGAGGACGAAGAACACGAGGACCGGGATCGTCATCAGCGTCGAGGAGGCCATCACCGCGCCCCAGTCGGTGTCCTCCGGCTTGAAGAACACCAGGATCGCCTGCGGCAGCGTCTGGTTCTCGGTCTTGGAGATGATGAACGTCTTGGCGAAGAGGAAGTCGTTCCAGGCGTGGATGAACGCGAGCACGCTCACCGCGACCAGCCCCGGCGTCACCAGCGGGAACAGGATCTGCCAGGTGAACCGCATGCGGGACGCACCGTCGAGCTTGGCCGCCTCTTCGAGCTCCACCGGCACCGCGGCGACGAACCCGCGCAGCATCCAGATCGCGAACGGCAGGCTGAACGCCAGGTGCACCAGCACCAGCGAGCCCAGCTCGTTCAGCCCGAACGCCGGCGCGACACCGCCGATCTGGCGCATCAGGAAGAACAGCGGGATGGTCAGGGCCTCCACCGGCACCATTTGCGCGACCAGGATCATCACCAGCAGCACGGTCCGGCCCTTGAACGAGAACCGCGTCAGCGCGACCGCCGAGAGGAACGACAGCAGCAGCGAAAGCACCACGACGACCAGCGCCACCACCAGGCTGTTGACGAAGAACCGCCCGAAGCCGGACACCGTGAGCACGCGCGAGAAGCTGTCGAACGACGGGCTGAACGTCCACGGCTTCGGGTTCGCCGACTGGATCTCGCCCGGCGGCTTGAACGCCGAAAGCAGCATCCAGTACAGCGGGAACGCGACGATCCCGGCGATGACCACCGTGATCACTTCGGCGATCAAGCGCCCAGGACGCTTCACAGCCATGCCGCGCTCCGGCGCTGCGACCGGACGTACAGCCCGGTGACCGACAGCAGCAACAGCGTCATGACGACTCCGATCGCCGAGCCGAGGCCGTACTCCTGCCCGGCGAAAGCCTGTTGGTAGGCATAGACGTTGAGGACCAGGTTGCGGCCGGCGACGCCGCCGCCGTTGGTCATCACGTAGATCTGGGTGAACACCTTGAAGTCCCAGATGATCGACTGGACGGTCGCGATCATCAGCAGCGGCCGCACCATCGGCAGCACGATCGACCAGCTCGTCCGCCACACCGACGCGCCGTCGAGCGACGCGGCCTCGAGCACCTCGTCCGGGACGCCCTTGATCCCGGCGTACATCGTGACCAGCACGAACGGGAACGAGCACCAGATGACCTCGGCGGCGACCAGCCCGAACGCGCCGAGCGTGCCGAAGGTCCACGAGTGGCGCTCGAACGGCAGCCCGATCCCCGAGAGCACCTCGTTGACCAGGCCGAAGTCGGTGTCGAAGAGGAACAGCCAGACGTAGGAGCCCGCGATCGCCGGGGTCGACCACGCGCCGAGCGCGGCCAGGAACAGCAGCGTCCGGGGGAGGGAACGCACCCGGCTCGCCAGCACGGCGAGCCCGGTGCCGACGACGAGCGAACCGACGACGCAGGCCGCGGCGAAGCCGACCGTGTTGCCGAGCACGGTCCAGAACTGCACCTGGGACAGCAGGTCGGTGTAGTTCGCGAAGCCGAGGAACACCAGCGGCGCGTTGCCCGCGGCCTGCGGCTGGCCGTAGTCGTAGAACGAGATCAGGACCAGCTGGTAGATCGGGTAGGCCAGCATCGCCGCGAGCAGGATGCCCGCCGGGGCGAGGTAGAGCGCGGCGGCCCGGCCGTCCCCCTTCCGCCGTGGCCTCCGTGCGGGGGCCACGGCGGAAGGGGCTTCCTGGACGGCCACCACTACCCGAAGGCCTTGTCCATCGCCGCGGCCGCGTCGGTCAGCGCCGCCGACGGGTCCTTGCCGCCGGTCGCGATCTGCTGGACGGCCGTCGGCAGCACGTTCTGGCTGTCGATCTTCGACCACGCCGGGGTCGCCGGGACGAATTTGGTACCGGCGGCGAGCGTGTCGACGAACGGCTTGAGGAACGGGTCGTTCGCCGCGAGCTTCTGCTGCACGCTGCTCAAGGTCGGCAGGTTCCCCATCGCCGTGTACATCTTCTCCTGGTACTTCGCGCCGCCGAGCAGTTCGATGAACTCCAGCGCCAGGCCACGGCGCTTGCTCGCGTTGAACACCCGAGCAGGTTGCCGCCGGCGAACGCGGGGGCGACGCTGCCCGCGGCCGTGCCCGGGATCGGCACGACGGCGTACTTGCCCTTCACCGCGCCCTGCTCGACGGCCTTGCGGTTGAAGTCACCGCCGATGGTCATCCCGGCCTTGCCGCCGGCGAACGCCGTGACGCTCTGCGTGCCGGTCAGGTTCGCGCACTGCGCGGGCGGGCAGATGTCGTCCTCGAGCAGGTTCGCGTACTGCGTCACGCCGGCCTTGGCCTGCTCACCGGCGACCGTGGACTTCCACTTGCCGCCGTCCTCCTGCGCCAGCTCGCCGCCGTTGGCCCAGAGGAAGGGCAGCATCGCGTAGGTGTACTTGCCGCCGACCGAGATGCCATAAAGGTCCGGCTTGGCGGCGCGGATCTTCCGGGCGTCGTCGGTCAGCTCCGCGAGCGTCGTCGGCGGCTTGAGGCCGAGCTCGGTGAAGACGTCGGTGCGGTAGTACAAGGCGCGGATGCCGGTGTACCAAGGCAGTCCGTAGGTCTTGCCGCCGGACTTCGCGGTGTCCAGCACGGTCGGGATGAGGTCCTTGCCTTCACCCCACGCCGCGAGGTCGCCGGTCAGGTCGGCGAGCGCGCCGGTGGCGGCGTAGCTGGAGACGTCGGTGTTGCCGAACTCGGCGGCGTCCGGGGCGCTGGCCTGGTCGGTGAAAGCCCCGGAGAACTTGTCGGCGCGACCCTCGACCGGCACCCACTGGACGTCGACCTCGACACCTTGGTGCGCGGCCTTGAACTCGGTGATGGCGTCCTTGACCGCGGCCTCCTTCGGCGCGCGGTTGGCCTCGTCGAACAGCCAGACGCGGACGGTGCCGGTCTTTTCGTCCCCGCCGGAGCCGGCGGGCGCGGACTGGGTGGGCGCGCAGCCGGCCAGCAGGGCCAGCCCGGCGACGACGGGCAGCGTGCGGCGCAGTCTCATGGGGATCCTCCAGTGGGGTGCCTTCGGGAGTGGTGCGCCGGGTGCGCACCACTCCCGAAGGTTCTTGCTCAGGCGAAGTGGACGGAGTTGACGTCGGGGACGGCCAGGCTGCCGGCCACCGCGCCGGGCAGGCCGGTGGCCGGGTCGCGCGGCAGCCAGGTGACCGTGCCGGAGCGCTGGTTCGAGACGTAGAACCAGTTCTCCCCGGGGTCGAGCGCCACGTGCCGAGGCCAGTTTCCCCCACTGGACACAGTGGACACGAGCTTCAGCGACTCATCGGCGACGGAGAACGTCGCCAGGGTGTTGGGCCCGCGGACGGTGGCGTAGGCGAACTTCCCGTCCTCGGACAGGGCGATCTCGCCCGGGAACAGGTCGCCGGTGCTGCCCGGCGGCACGGCGGGGACGACGGAAAGCGCCTTCAGCGTCCCGGTGGCCGCGTCCCAGCTCGCGACCGTCACCTCCGGGCGCAGCTCCTGCAGGATGTAGGCGAAGCTCCCGGTCTTGTCGAACGCGAGGTGCCGCGGCCCGGCACCGGCCGGCAGCTTCAGCTGCTGGTGCAACGCAAGCTTCCCGGTGGCGACGTCGAGTGAGTAGACGTACACCGAGTCGGCGCCGAGGTCGACCGACAGCACCCAGCGCCCGGTCGGGTCGTTGACGACCTGGTGGGCGTGGGCCTGCCCGGAATCGGCTTTATGCGTCACCAGGTCCGTGGCCGCGCCGAGCTTGCCGCCGGCCACGATCGGCAGCACGACGACGCTGCCCGAGCTGTAGTTCGCCGCCAGCACGTACTTCTGGCTCGAGTGCACGCTCAGGTGCGTCGGCGCGCCGCCCTTCGACGAAACCTTGTTGAGCAGCTTGGGGTTCGCGGCGTCGGCGACGTTCAGCGCCGAGACGAACCCGTTCGGGTCGCCTTCGTTGGTGACGTAGAGGGTCTTGCCGTCGGCACCGCGGTCGAACCACGACGTGTCGGTGATGCCCGGCACCGTGCGCACCGGGCCCAGCGTGGCGCCCGACCGGCTCGAGACGTCGAGGCCGTGGCCGCCCGCCCCGCTGGTGTAGCTGCCGATGTACACGGTTCCTCCGGCGATGCAGCCCTTCGCGGTGGTGGCCGCGGTGGCGAACTGCGCACCGAGAACGGTCGCGGCACTCGCCCCCGCGGCGGCGCCGAGGAACGTACGACGGGAAAGTCCGGTCATCGTCATTGTCTCCCAACGGTTCGGGCGGCGGCTTCCCTCCAGTATGGTCTAGACCACGGCCATGAGCAATGCCGAAACGGCGAATCCGGAAACGGAAAGCACGGTTTCCAGCGCCGTCCACGACTTCAGCGTCTGGACCACGCTCATGTTGAAGTACCGCGAAACGATCCAGAAGCCACCGTCGTTGACGTGCGAGGCGATGATCGAACCGGCGGAGATCGCCATGACCAGCAGGGCCAGCTGCACCTGCGAATACCCGAGCTGCGCCACGGTCGGCGCGATGATCCCGCTCGTGGTCACGATGGCGACCGTCGCCGAACCCTGCGCGATCCGCATGCCGCAGCTGATCACGTACGCCGCGAGCAGTACCGGCAACCCGGCGTCGTGCAGCGAGTCGGCGACGGCCTTGCCGATCCCGGTGGCCGAGAGCACCGCGCCGAAGAACGCACCGGCGCCGACGACCAGCAGGATCATCGCGACCGGCCGCAGTGACTTCGAGGCCAGCTCGTTGAGGTCCTTGCCGGTGAACCCGCGCCGCAGCCCGAGCAGCCAGGACGCGAGCAGCACGGCGACCGTGAGCGCGACCGCCGGCGTGCCGATGAACGCGGCGACACCTGAGAGCGCGGAGCCCTTCGGCAGCCAGATGCTGCCGAACGTACCGGCGAGGATCAGCACCAGCGGCACCGCGATGATCGAGCCGACCAGCGCCAGCGACGGCACGTTCGCCTCTTCCTCGCCTTCTTCTTCGGCGACGATCATCTCCTGGGGCACCTCGATGTCGATGCGCTTGCCGATCCAGGTCGCGTACAGCACCCCGCCGACGAGGAACGCGGGGATGCCGCAGGCGAGGCCCATCAGGATGATCCAGCCGAGTTCGACGTGCAGCAGGCCCGCCGCGGCCACCGGGCCGGGGTGCGGCGGCAGGAAGGCGTGCGTGATCGATAGGCCCGCGATCAGCGGCATCGCGTAGAGCACCAGTGAGCGCTTACCCTGCTTCGCCGCGACGTACACCAGCGGCGCCAGCACGAAGATGCCGATGTCGAAGAAAACCGGGATGCCGAAGATGAATCCGGCGACACCCATGGCCAGCGGCGCCCGCTTCTCGCCGAAGCCGCGCAGCAGCGCTCCGGTGAGCACCTTCGCGCCCCCCGAGCGTTCCAGGATCGACCCGAGCAGCGTGCCGAGCCCGATGATCGCCGTGATGTGCCCGAGGATGCTGCCGAACCCCTTTTCCAGCAAGGAGTCCGACGACTTCTGGGCGGTCCCGACGATCGTGCCGACGGGCAGGCCCGCGGCCAGCGCGGTGAGCAGGCCGACCACGATCAGCGCGATGAACGGCTCGATCTTGAGCTTGACGATCAGCAACAGCAGGACGGCGATCGAGACGGCGGCGAGCGTGAGTAGGCCGCCGGTGGTGTGTTGCAGCCAGTGGATCATCGGGCTCTCCCGGGGTTGCGCAGGGAACGGCCGGCGAGGGCGCCGGTGGGACTTCCGTCGTCGAGGGCGGCGACGCCGTTGACGAAGACGTGCGTGATCCCCGCGGCCGGTTGCCGCGGGTCGTCGAAGGTGGCGGTGTCGGCGACCGCGTCCGGGTCGAACAGCACCAGGTCGGCGGCGTACCCGGCGCGGACGAGCCCGCGGTCGGTCAGCCGCAGTCGTCGTGCGGCGCGCCCGGTGAGGTGGGCGACGCACTCGGCGAGGTCCAGCACGCCGAGTTCGCGGACGTACCGGGCGAGATAGCGGGGGAACGTGCCCCACGCGCGCGGGTGCGGCCGGGCGCCGACCAGGAGGCCGTCGCTGCCGCCGGTGTGCGTGCGGTGCCGCATGATCGCCTGGACGTTCTCCTCGTGCCCCACGTGCATCAGGCACGACGTGCCGAGCTTCTCGTCGAGCAGCGTGTCGAAGTACAGCTTCGCGGGCTCGGTACCGGCGGTCCGGGCCGACGCGGCGACACTGTGCCCGACGAGGTGGGCGTTGCGGTCGTTGCGGACGCCGTTGATCTCGATGGCGTTCCAGTCGATCGGGACGCCGTGCGCACCGTCCGAACCGGACTCTTCGATCGCGGCGCGGATCCGCTCGCGATCGCCGGAATCGGACAGGCGGGCGAGGGTCGGCTCCAGGCCGCCTTCGGTGGCCCAGCTCGGCAGCAGCGCCGAAAGGTAGGTCGCGCCCGGCAAGTACGGATAGGTGTCGAGGGAGATGTCGCAGCCCTCGTCCAGGGCATCGTCCAGGAGCTTCAGCAGATCGGGCGCTTTTCCCTTGTTCACCGAGAAGTTCATGGTGGCGTGCGCGAGGTGCAGCGGGCAGCCGGACCGCCGGGAGACGTCGATCATCTCGGCGAACGCCTCCAGCGCGCCCTTCCCGTAGCTGCGGTGGTGCGGGCTGTAGAAGCCGCCGCCCTCGGCGACGACCTCGCACAGCTCGACCAGCTCACTCGTCTCCGCGTACATCCCCGGCGTGTACGTCAGACCGGACGACATCCCCATCGCACCCTCGGCCAGGCCCCGGGACACGAGTTCCTTCATCCGGGTCAGCTCGGCGTCGGTGGCGGGCCGGTCGTCGAAGCCGACGGCGAGCATCCGGACCGTGCCCTGCGGCACCAGGTAGGCCGCGTTGACGGCGACGCCCTGGTCCAGACGGTCGAGGTACTCGCCGACCGAGCGCCAGTTCCAGTCGAAGCCGGCCGGGTCGTCGTTCCACCCGGCGAGCTGCTGCCGCAGCGCCTCCAGGACGGCGTCGTCGACCGGCGCGTACGAGAGCCCGTCCTGGCCGAGCACCTCGGTCGTGACGCCCTGGGTGATCTTGGCCGCATGCTCCGGGTTGGCCAGCAGCTGCAGGTCGGAGTGCGAATGCATGTCGATGAACCCGGGCGCGAGCACGAGCCCGTGCGCGTCGATGTTCCGGCGCCCGGCCAGCGAGCCCGCTTCGCCGACGCTCGCGACGCGGTCGCCGGTGATGCCGACGTCGTGGCGGGTCATGGCGTCGCCGGTGCCGTCGGCGACCAGCGCGTTCTTGATGACGACGTCCATCAGAACCACGTCCGGACGAGGTCGACGACGGTTTCGCCGTCGGCGGCGGTCACCGGCAGCAACGGCCACTTGTCGAACACCGTGCACGGGTGCGAGAGACCGAGCCCGATCCAGTCGCCGACCTCGACCGGCGACCCGGCGGGCAGGGTCAGGAACGCGTGCTGGTCGTTCATCTTCGCGACGACGTGCCCTTCGAGGGGCTCGGCGGGACCGTTCGGGATGCGGCGCAGCTGCGGCTCGGGCATACCCTCGTCGAAGGACGCGTCGCGCTTGCCGATGGTCAGCAGCGCGAGCTCGTCCGACGGCTTCGACGTCACCTGCGCCCAGGCTCGCAGCGCGGGCCGGAACGACGCGACGCCGTCGATGCGCGGGTGGTCGCCGAGCGGGGAGATCTCGCGGTAGAAGCCGTCGTCGTGGGTGACGTACGCGCCGCTGCGCAGCACCGGGAGCACGTCGAGGCCGTCCGGCCACGCCTTCGTCAGCTCGTTCGCGACCTGGTCGAAGTACGCGCTGCCGCCCGCGGTGACGATGATCTGGCCCTCGAGCATCCCCTTGTCCGCGAACGTGATGGCGAGGTCACGCAGACCGTCCACATAGGAGCTGATCTTGGCGAGTGCGGCTTCGTCGGTGTCGTGGGAGAGTGCGCCCTCGTAGCCGCCGGTCCCGCGCAGCCGCAACGCCGGGCTCGCGTGCACCGCTTCGGCGACGGCCAGTGCGGTCGCGGTGTCGCGAACTCCCGTGCGGCCGCCGTCGGCGCCCAGTTCGAGGAGGACGTCGACCGGGCGCTCGGTGCCTGCGGTGTTTTCCAAGGCCTCGGTCATCAGCTCGACGCCGCGGACCGAGTCGACCCAGCAGACGAACTCGAAGTCCGGGTCGGCGGCCAGTTCGGCGGCGAGCCAGCGCAGGCCCGACGGGTCCAGGAACTGGTTGGCCAGCAGGATCCGGGAGACGCCGAACGCGCGGTAGATCCGGAGGTGGCCGGCGTTCGCGCAGGTGATGCCCCACGCGCCGTGCTCGATCTGGCGGGCGAACAGCTGAGGGGCCATGGTGGTCTTGCCATGTGGGGCGAGCACGACGCCGCGGGTGGCGCACCAGGTGGCCATCGTCCGCAGGTTGTGTTCGAGGGCCTCGTCGTCGAGGACGACGAAGGGCGCGAAGAACCCGTCGGTGAACAGGTTCAGCCGCCGGTCCGCGGCTTCGGTGAGCGTGAGCCCGGTCAGGGCGGGGGCGGCCGAGCGGAAGCGCCAGTCGATCCGCTCGTCGCGGAGGGCGGCGAGCGCGGCGGGGTCCATCAGGCAAGGATTCATCGGCGGCGACCTCGGTTGCGTATGTTGCAACGACTGTTGCGCATTTTGAGTGCCATAGGTGTAGCATCCGGGTCGCCACAGGTCAACGGGGTGACGGACAGGGGAGACGGAAAGTGACGAGCGGGCCCGAGGTGCTCTGTGTCGGCGAGACGATGGCCCTGTTCGTGCCCGCCGAACCCGGCCCGCCGGACGAGGTGAAGCGGTGGACGCGCACGATCGGCGGTGCCGAATCGAACGTCGCCTGCCACCTGCCGGCCCTCGGCGTCCCGAGCGGCTGGGTGAGTGCGGTCGGCGACGACCCGTTCGGACGCGCGATGCTGCGCGAGATCGCCGCGGCCGGGGTCGACGTCAGCGCGTGCACCATCGACCCGGTGCGCCCGACCGGGCTCTACATCAAGGAAAGCGGCGCCGGCGGCAGCCCGGTGCGCTACTACCGGGCGGGCTCGGCGGCCTCCGGGATGGGCCCCTCGGTGCTGGACCGGCTCGATCTCGGCGGCGTCCGCGTCCTGCACCTGTCCGGCATCACCCCCGCGCTCTCCGATAGCTGCCTCGCGCTGGTGCGCGCCCTGCTGGAGCTGCCCCGCGGCGACCGGTTGATCTCGTTCGACGTCAACCTGCGGCCCGCGCTGTGGGCGGGCCGCGACCCGCGGCTGCTCGCCGAGCTGGCCGGGCGGGCCGACATCGTCCTGACCGGCGACGACGAGGCCCAGCACGTCTGGGGGACCGGCGACCCGGCCGAGCTGCGGGCGCTGCTGCCGGGCCCGCGCACGCTCGTCGTGAAGCACGGCGAACGCGGTGCGACGCTGGTCGAAGGGGAGCCGCTGTTTGCGCCCGCGCTGGCCGTCGACGTCGTCGAGCCGGTCGGTGCCGGCGACGCGTTCGCCGCGGGTTTCCTCGCCGCGACGCTGCGGGGCGCCGAACCCCTGGCGCGGCTGCGGCAGGGCCACCTGCAGGCCGCCGCGACCCTGCTGACCCACGACGACGTCGGGGTGCCCCTGCCGCGCACGGTCGTGGATAGCCTGCTGCAGGCGGATCCGGACGAGTGGCGTTCGGCCCGGCTGACCGGAGAGGGCGTGGTGCTCACGTGAGCCAAAGCTTGGATCGGGCACTGACGCTGCTGAATTCGATCGCGAAGGACGCGCGCACCCTCGACGACCTCGCCGAGGAGATCGGCGTCCACAAGTCGACCGTGCTGCGCCTGCTGCGCACCCTCGAACAGCACCACTTCGTCCGGCGCGAAGGCACCCGGTACTACCGGCTCGGCAGCGCGATGTTCGACCTGGCCAACCAGGCCCTCGACTCGATCGACGTCCGGCGCAGCGCCCAGCCCGCGCTGGCCGCGCTCAACGCGCGCACCGGGCACACCGTGCACCTGGCCAGCTACGACGACGGCGAAGTCGTCTACATCGACAAGTACGAGGGCCGGCACTCGGTGCGGATGTACTCGCGCGTCGGCAAGCGCGCACCGCTGCACTGCACCGCGGTCGGCAAGGTGCTGGTCGCGGCCATGCCGGAGGCGCGTCGCGAAGAGATCGCGCACTCGATCGAGTACCCGGTGCGGACGCCGAACACGATCACGACACCCGAGGCGTACCTCGCCGAGCTGGAGCGCGTCGGGCGCCTCGGGTACGCCGTCGACAACGCCGAGCACGAGGACTTCATCCACTGCGTCGCGGCGCCGGTCCGCGGGGCCGACGGTGAAGTCCTGGCCGCCGCGTCGATGTCGGTGCCGAAGGTGCTGCTCGACTACGAAGGCCTGCTGGCGCTGGTCCCGGACCTGCGCGCCGCGACCACGGAAGCTTCCGTCCACAGTGGATGGACGGAGAACGGAAAGGGGCACTGATGAGCAAGACGGCAGTTTCCACCGAGAACGCGCCGAAGCCGCCGGCGAAGTTCTCGCAGGCCGTCCGCAAGGGGAACCTGCTGCAGGTCGCCGGCCAGGTCGGGTTCGACCCGGCGACGGGCGCGATCGTCGGCGAGGACGTCGTGGGCCAGACCCGGCAGACGTTCAAGAACATCGAAGCCGTGCTGGCGGAGGCGGGCTCGAGCCTCGCCGACGCGATCATGGTGCGGGTGTACCTGACCGACACGGCGCACTTCGCGCCGTTCAACGAGGTCTACAACGAGCTGATCGGCGACGCGCCGCACGCCGCCCGCACGACGGTGTACGTCGGCCTCCCGGGCGAGCTCCTCGTCGAGATCGACGTGCTCTGCGTGCTGGACTGAGCCTTCGGTGGGCCGGTTCACCCGGCCCACCGGTTCAGCCGAGGACGCTCGTGTAGCCGTTCAGCGCGGGCTGCCCGCCGAGGTGGGCGTAGAGGACGTTCGAGTCCTTGCCGATTTCCCCGCGGCCGACCAGGTCGATCAGCCCGGCCATGGACTTTCCTTCGTACACCGGGTCGGTGATCATGCCCTCCAGCCGGGCGCACGTCTTGATGGCGTCCACAGTGGACTTGTCCGGGATGCCGTAGATCCCGGCGTGGTAGCGGTCGTCCAGCTCGACGTCCGCGATCTCCCCGGCGCCGATCAGTTCGGCGGTGGTGCGGGCGATGCGCGTGACCTGCTCGCGGGTCTCGGCCGGCTTGGCGGAGGCGTCGATGCCGAGGATGCGCCGCTTCTTCCCGAGCGCGGTCCCGGCGACCATCCCGCCCTGCGTGCTGCCGGTGACCGAGCAGACGATCACGGTGTCGAAGAAGACGCCGAGTTCTGCTTCCTGGGCTTCGAGTTCGACGATCCAGTTCGCGAACCCGAGTCCGCCGAGCCGGTGGTCCGACGCGCCGGCCGGGATGGCGTACGGCTTCCCGCCGCCGGCCTCGATCTCGGCGACGGCGTCCTCCCACGCCTGCTTGAACCCGATGCCGAAGCCGGCTTCGACCAGCCGGACGTCCGCGCCGAGGATCCGCGAGAGCTGGATGTTGCCGACCTTGTCGTAGAGCGGGTCGTGCCAGTCGACCCAGCTTTCCTGCACCAGCACGGCCTTCAGTCCGGCGCGCGCCGCGGCGGCCGCGACCTGGCGGGTGTGGTTGGACTGGACGCCGCCGATGGAGACGAGCGTGTCGGCGCCTTGGGCGAGCGCGTCCGCGACGAGGTATTCGAGCTTCCGGGTCTTGTTGCCGCCGAAGGCGAGGCCCGAGTTGACGTCCTCGCGCTTGGCCCAGACTTTCGCGCCGCCGAGGTGCGCGGTGAGGCGTTCGAGGGGGTGCACCGGCGACGGGCCGAACAGCAGGGGGTAGCGCGCGAAGTCGGCGAGGGTCATCGGTCCTCCAGCAGGTCGGTCCAGATGGTCGAGATCACGGAGACGGCGGTCTCGGTGTCGCGGGCTTCGAGCGCGTCGATGAGCTTCGTGTGGCGCTCGACCGAGTTCCAGGCGAGCGCCGAGCTGAACCGGGCCTGCTCCAGCCGGCGCAGCAGCGGCGTGTAGCGGTCGAGGGTCGCGGCGACGGCGGCGTTGCCGGCCAGCCGGACCGGGACGTCGTGCAGCTCGTCGTCCGCGCGGACGGCGGCGGCGATGTCCCGGGCCTCGATGGCTTTCGCGAACCGGTCGTTGGCGGCCCGCATGGCGGCGACGTCGGCCGGGCGGCATCTCGGAGCGGCCTCCCGCATCGCGAACTCGTGCAGCACGCGCACGATCTGCCGGGCGTCGACGACGTCGCGGGACATGACGTCGGAGACCCGGGTGTAGCTCTGCGGCTTGGAGTCGACGAGGCCGTCGTCGGCGAGCCTTCTGAGGGCCTCGCGTACGGGAGCCTTCGAGAGGCCCAGCTGGTCGGCGAGGTCGCCGTCCCGCAGGGGAGCGCCGGACGGCAGCGTGCCGTCGACGATGGCCCGCCGGATGCGGTCGTACGCCTCGTCGCGCAGCAGCGGGCGAGTGACCTTCGAGAGACTCACATCTAATATGTTAGATGTCGGGAAGGCCGTCCGGCAAGGAGCCGGACGAGTGGGACGTCAGTAAACGGGGCCGGTGTACTTCTCGCCGGGGCCCTTGCCGGGCTCGTCCGGCACGGCCGAAGCCTCCCGGAAGGCCTTCTGGAGTGACTGCAGACCGTCGCGCAGCGGCCCGGCGTGCAGGCCCAGGTACTCGGCGGACGCCGTCACGAGCCCGGCCAGCGCGGTGATGAGCCGGCGCGCTTCGTCGAGGTCGCGGTGCGGGGACGTCGCCGGGTCGGGATCGGCCAGGCCGAGCCGTTCGGCCCCGGCCGACAGCAGCATCACGGCCGCGCGGCTGATCACCTCCACGCTGGGAATGTCCTCCAGGTGGCGGGCTTCGGGGGAATAGGGGGGCTGTTCGGAGGGTTGATCTGACACGTCTGGTACCCTTCCACAGCGACCAGCCCCCGAGCGATCGGGGGCGGCAAGTGGAGCCCCGCTCCCACCCGTGTCACCGTACAGGTGTCCGGGTCCGGTCTCGCCCGGACTGCAAGTCCAGGGTGAAGTACCCGGTCTCGCGGCCGGGTGCGATCGGAAACAGAGTGGGCCCCGCACACCGAACGGTGTCGGGGCCTTCGCTATGTGGGCACCAGGTCGAGCGAGAACAGGAAACATTCCTCGGACCAAGGAGGCCCCATCAGTTCCGAGACACGCATCAACGACCGAATCCGGGTGCCGGAGGTCCGACTCGTCGGACCAGCCGGTGAACAGGTCGGCATCGTCCGGATCGAGGATGCGCTGCGCCTGGCGCAAGAGAACGACCTCGACCTCGTCGAGGTCGCGCCGCAGGCCCGCCCGCCGGTGTGCAAGCTCATGGACTTCGGCAAGTTCAAGTACGAGAGCGCGCAGAAGGCCCGCGAGTCGCGGCGGAACCAGCAGCTGACCGTCATCAAGGAACAGAAGCTGCGCCCGAAGATCGACCAGCACGATTACGAGACCAAGAAGGGTCACGTGTCGCGCTTCCTGGCGGCGGGCAACAAGGTCAAGGTCACGATCATGTTCCGCGGTCGCGAGCAGTCCCGGCCGGAGCTCGGCTACCGGCTGCTGCAGAAGCTCGCCGAAGACGTCACGGAGCTCGGCTTCGTCGAGTCGTCGGCCAAGCAGGACGGTCGCAACATGATCATGGTGCTGGCCCCGCACAAGAACGTGAAGCCGAAGGCCAAGGCAGAGACGGCTCCCGAGCCGGTCCCCGAGGCGTAGGCGCCGACCAGCACAGTCAGCGGCTCACCGGATTTTCCGGTGAGCCGCCGCACGAAAGAGGACTGAAATGCCGAAGATGAAGACCCACAGCGGGACGTCCAAGCGCGTCCGCGTCACGGGCACGGGCAAGCTGCGCCGTCAGAAGGCCGGTCGCCGGCACCTGATGGAGAAGAAGTCCAACCGCCTCACCCGGCGGCTCGAGGGCACCACCGAGGTCGCCAAGCCCGACGCCGGCCGGGTCAAGCGCCTTCTCGGCCTCTGATCCCGCAGAACTTGCTGTAACCACCCGGGGCTTCTCCCTCGCCCCCTGAGATCGACAGGATGGACCCGTGGCACGCGTCAAGCGGGCGGTCAACGCCCAGAAGAAGCGTCGCGCAACTCTCGAACTGGCCAGCGGCTACCGCGGCCAGCGTTCGCGGCTGTACCGCAAGGCCAAGGAGCAGACGCTTCACTCGCTCAACTACGCCTACCGGGACCGTCGTGCCCGCAAGGGTGACTTCCGCCGGCTGTGGGTCACCCGCATCAACGCGGCCGCCCGCGCGAACGGCGTGACCTACAACCGGTTCATCCAGGGCATCAAGGCCGCGGGTGTCGAGGTCGACCGCAAGATCCTCGCGGACCTCGCCGTCAACGACGCCGTCGCTTTCACCGCGCTGGCCGAGCTCGCCAAGGCCAACGTGAACACCGAAGCGAAGTCGGCCTGACCGGCAGTTTTCCCCGGCCCGGGGCGGATCCGTTCACCGAACGGACCCCCCGGGTCGTTGCGGCGCGCAAGCTGACCCGGCGCGCGGAACGCGACAAGACCGGCCGGTTCCTGGCCGAGGGCGCCAACGCCGTCGAAGCCGCGTTGGCCGGCGGTTCGGTGCACGAGCTGTTCGTCACCTCTCGCGCGGCGGAGCAGCACGCGGATCTCGTCGACGCGGCCCGCGCGGCCGGTGTCGCCGTCTCGCCGATCACCGACCGCGCCGCCGACGGACTGTCGGAAACCGTTACGCCGCAAGGCATCGTGGCGGTCTGCGCGCTGCTCGACCGTCCGCTCGAAGAGGCCGTGACGCCGGGTGCCCGGCTCGTCGTGGTGCTGGTGGACGTCGCCGACCCCGGCAACGCGGGCACGGTGATCCGCGTCGCCGACGCGGCGGGCGCCGACGCCGTGGTCCTGGCGGGCGACACGGTCGACCCGCACAACGGCAAGTGTGTCCGCGCGGCCGCCGGCAGCCTGTTCCACCTGCCCATCGCGCGCGTCCGTGACGTCCCGGCCGCGCTGGCGGCCTGCTCGGCGGCGGGCCTGCGCACGTTCGCCGCGCACGGCTACGCCGACGCCGAACTCGATCGGGTGGACCTCACCGAGCCGACGGCGTGGGTCTTCGGCAACGAGGCTCACGGCCTGTCCGCCGATGTCCTCGACCGCGCCGACCTCGCCGTCCGGATCCCGCTGTACGGCAAGGCGGAGAGCCTCAACCTGGCCACCGCGGCGGCCGTCTGCGTGTACACGAGCGCGATGGCGGCCCGTCGCTGACCAGCCGGGCGCGCAGCAACACCCTGAGAGCGAAGAGACGAACAACGCGTAGCAAGGCGTGGTTCCGGTGCCTTCGCGTCCGTCGACTTCGCCGGCACGTTCCGCGCGCGCTGACCTTGGGTCCGGTCGGCCCGGGCCGACCGGGGGCGCGTGGACCCGATCCCATAGACTTTTCCTGCCTTTGACCTTCTCGTGCGCCGCGTGTCCGGCGGCGCACGTACGACCAGTCCCAGCGGACGCCGAGGAGTTATGTCCGGAGCCAAGGAGAAGGAAGCCCAGGGCGCGGTGCTCGCCCCCGAGACGCTGCAGGAAGCGGTCAAGGCCGCCGAAGCCGCGTTCGCCGCCGCGACCGGGCTCGAAGCGCTGGCCGAGGTCAAGCCGGCTCATCTCGGCGACCACTCGCCGCTGCTGCTGGCCCGCCGCGAGATCGGCGCTCTGCCGAAGCAGGAGAAGGCCGAGGCGGGCAAGCGCGTCAACGAGGCCCGCCAGGCCGTCCAGGCGGCCTTCGACACCCGCCGCGCCGAGCTCCAGGTGGAGCGCGACGAGCGGGTGCTGCGCGAGGAGGCTGTCGACGTCACGCTGCCGTGGGACCGCGTCCCGCGCGGGGCCCGGCACCCGATCAGCACCATCTCCGAGCGCGTCGCCGACGCCTTCGTCGCGATGGGCTACGAGATCGCCGAAGGCCCGGAGCTCGAAGCCGAGTGGTTCAACTTCGACGCGCTGAACTTCGGCAAGGACCACCCCGCTCGCCAGCTGCAGGACACGTTCTACGTCGGCGAGGAGGACTCCGGCCTGGTGCTGCGCACGCACACCTCGCCGGTGCAGGCCCGCACCCTGCTGCACCGCGACCTGCCCGTGTACGTCGTCTGCCCCGGCCGGACGTACCGCACCGACGAGCTCGACTCGACGCACACCCCGGTGTTCACGCAGGTCGAGGGCCTCGCGGTGGACAAGGGCATCACCATGGCGCACCTCAAGGGCACGCTGGACGCCTTCGCCCGCGCGATGTTCGGCGAGAGCTCGAAGACGCGGCTGCGTCCGCACTTCTTCCCGTTCACCGAGCCGTCCGCCGAGGTGGACGTCTGGTTCGAGGAGAAGAAGGGCGGCCCCGGCTGGGTCGAGTGGGGCGGCTGCGGCATGGTCAACCCGAACGTGCTGCGCGCCTGCGGCGTCGACCCCGAGGTGTACTCGGGCTTCGCCTTCGGCATGGGCATCGAGCGCACGCTGCAGTTCCGCAACGGGATCCCGGACATGCGCGACATGGTGGAGGGCGACGTCCGCTTCACCCTTCCCTTCGGAACGGAGGCGTAGTGCGAGTCCCCGTCAGCTGGCTGACCGAACACCTCGAGATCGGCGAGGAGGTCACGCCGCAGGACCTGGCCGACGCGTTCATCCGGATCGGCATCGAGGTCGACGACCTCAAGCAGCTCGGGCCGGTGACCGGCCCGCTGGTCGTCGGCCGGGTGGCCGAGATCGAGGAGCTCACCGAGTTCAAGAAGCCGATCCGGTTCTGCCGCGTCGACGTCGGCGAAGAGGCCGAGGAGCCGGAAGAGCCGGCCGAGGACGACGAAGACGAGGACGACGACGAGGTCGGCGAGTTCGACGAGGGCCCGCACGGCATCCGGACCCGCGGCATCGTGTGCGGTGCCGGCAACTTCACCGAGGGCGACCTGGTCGTCATCGCGCTGCCGGGCGCGGTCCTGCCCGGCGACTTCACCATCGCGTCCCGCAAGACCTACGGCCGGGTCAGCGACGGGATGATCTGCTCGGCCCGCGAGCTCGGCCTGGGCGACGACCACACGGGCATCCTCGTGCTGCCCTCGGGCACCGCGAGCCCGGGTGACGACGCGGCCGAGCTGCTCGGCCTCGGCGACACCGTGATCGAGCTGGCCCCGACCCCGGACCGCGGCTACGCGCTGTCGGTCCGCGGCCTCGCGCGCGAGCTGTCGAACGCGCTGGACGTGCCCTTCGGCGACCCGGCGCTGCTGGAGGTCCCGGCGGCCGAGGGCGACGCCTGGCCGGTCCGCGTCGAGGACACCGACGGCTGCCCGCGGTTCGTGCTGCGCCGCGTCACCGGGCTGGACGCGACCGCGCCGACGCCGTGGTGGATGCGGCGGCGGCTGATGCTGGCCGGCATCCGCTCCATCTCCCTGGCCGTCGACGTCACCAACTACGTGATGCTCGAGCTCGGGCACCCGCTGCACGCGTTCGCCACCAAGGCCATCCAGGGCGATCTGGTGGTCCGCCGGGCGAAGCCGGGCGAGAAGCTGACCACGCTGGACGACGTCGAGCGCACGCTCGACCCGGACGACGTGATCATCGCCGACGACAGCGGCGTCATCTCGCTCGCCGGCACGATGGGCGGCGCGAGCACCGAGATCACGCCGGAGAGCACCGACGTGCTGCTCGAGGCGGCGCACTGGAACCCCGCCGCGATCAGCCGTACCGCGCGTCGGCACAAGCTGTTCTCGGAAGCGGCGAAGCGGTTCGAGCGGTTCACCGACCCGCAGCTGTGCCCGGCCGCCGTCGAGCTGGCCGCGCGTCTGCTGCGCCAGTACGGCGACGCCTCGATCCGGCCCGGCCGCACCGACGAGGGCGCGGTCCAGCCGAACCCGGCCGTCGTGATGCCGATCAACCTGCCCGACAAGGTCGCGGGCGTGAACTACCAGCGCGGCGTGACCGTCCGGCGGCTGTCCCAGATCGGCTGCAAGGTCTCGGTCAGCACGGGTGACGACGGCACCGGCCAGGTCACCGCGATCCCGCCGAGCTGGCGCGGCGACCTGCGCCAGCCCGCCGACCTCGTCGAAGAGGTGCTGCGGCTGGAGGGTTACGACAGCATCCCGTCGACGCTGCCCGCCGCCCCGGCCGGCCGCGGCCTGACCGACGCCCAGCGGCGCGTCCGGAGCGTTTCCCGGGCGCTGGCCGAGGCGGGGTACGTCGAGGTGCGCCCGTTCCCGTTCATCGGCGACGCGGTGTGGGACGCCTTCGGCCTGCCGGCGGACGACGTCCGCCGCAACACGGTCGTGGTCCGCAACCCGCTGGAGGCCGACCGCAACCGGCTGGCCACCACCCTGCTGCCGGGCCTGCTGGACACGCTGCAGCGCAACGTGTCCCGCGGGATGAAGGACGTGTCGCTGTACCACATCGGTCAGGTGGTGCTGCCCGCGCCGAACCCGCTGAAGGTGCCGGACCTCGGCGTCGACCGGCGGCCTTCGGACGAGGAGCTGGCCGTGCTGGAGGCCGCGGTGCCGCAGCAGCCGCTGCACGTGGCCGTGGTGCTCGCCGGCCGGCGCCACCGCGCCGGCTGGTGGGGCGGCGGCGAGCCGGCGAACTGGGCCGACGCGGTGCAGGCCGCCCGGACGATCGCCGAGGCCTCCGGGATCGAGCTGACGGTGCAGACCACGGATCTGCCGCCGTGGCACCCGGGCCGCTGCGCCCAGCTGCGGGTCGGCGACTGGCCGGTCGGCCACGCCGGCGAGCTGCACCCCAAGGTGGTCGAGGCCCTCGGCCTGCCACCGCGGACGGTGGCGATGGAGCTGGACCTGGACGCGATCCCCCTGCCGGATTCCCGCCCGGCCCCGAGCGTGTCGGGGTATCCGCCGGTGCTCCTGGACGTCGCGCTGGTCGCGGCGACGGACGTACCGACGGCCGATCTGGCGGCGGTCCTGCGCGAAGGAGCGGGCGAGCTGCTGGAGGACATCACGCTGTTCGACGTGTACGCGGGCGAGCAGGTCGGCGAGGGCAAGCGTTCGCTGGCGTACAAGCTGCGCTTCCGCGCGCCGGACCGCACGCTGACGGTGGACGAGGCGACGAAGGCCCGCGACGCGGCGGTAGCGGCGGCGGGCGAGCGCTTCGACGCGACGCTGCGCGCCTAGCCGGCTCGCACGAGGAATTCCGAGAGGGGCCGGGAAACCGGCCCTTCTCGGCGTCTCCGGAGCCGAGACCGGCGTGCCGGCCGACGCTTCGCGCGCCTCCGCCAACACGCCCCGACCCTCCAGGTACGCGACCCGACTCTCCAGGTACGCGACCCGACGGTCCAGGTACGCGACCCGACCCTCCAGGCACACGAGCCGACGGTCCAGGTACGCGACCCGACCCTCCAGGTACGCGTGTCGTCCGTCTGGATGCATCCGCCAGCGGCCGGACCTCAGCCGATGTGCTTGAGCGCCTCCCGTCGCGACAGTCCCGACAACGCCGGGTGATCGTCCACGAAGGACCGGACCCAGTCCGGTGCCGTCTTCGCGTACTCGCGCAGGGCCCAGCCGATTCCCTTGCGCAGGAAGAATTCCGGCTCGGCGATCGCCGGCTCGATCGTCCGGGTGAGCAGGTCGGTGTCCGTGTCCTCCTTGGCGCCGATCTGGCAGATGATCGCCGTGCGGCGGCGCCAGAGGTCGTCGTCGGCCGCCCAGCTCAGCATGATCGGCGTGACCCGGCCCCGGTCGGCGCGCAGGATCGGCCCGATCCTGCGGATGGCGAGCTCGTCCACGTAGTCCCACCACGCCCCGCCGACGATCATCTCCTCGTACATCGGCACCAGTTCCGGGTCCTGCCACCGCCGGTACGCCCGGTGCCCGGAAAGCGCGATGGCCGCGTAGCGCTCTTCGCGGAATTCGGCTGCCCGCCACAACTCCAGCACGGTCGCCGTATATGTCACCCGATCGGGCAGTATGTGCTCGGCCAACAGTCGCTTGAGAAGCACGCTGCGCTCGGGTGAAGCCACCCCGCGGAAGGGCATGGCCGACTTCATGTACGCCTGCATCGTGGGCGCCTTCACCGGGTCAGCCACTTCGGCCAGCCCGCCGCGGATCGCCTTGACCAGCTGTTCGTCCACGCTCATGCGTCCTTCCGTCGCCCTCCGGCCGTCCGGAGCCTACTGGCGGCCACCGACAGTTCCGGGGCGCGAAGACCGGTGCAGGTACCGACGAACGACGGATGGCGGAAGTCGCGCCGGTGGACGAGATTGGCCAAGGTTGCCGGTAGTTTCGCCGGAATCCGGCGAACTCTGTCCACTGCGGATGAAAAGGACGACTGTGAAGAGAATCGTTGCCGCCATCGCCGCCGCGGGTCTCGCGGCCGGGGTGCTGGCCGCCGCGCCCGCCGCTTCGGCGGACCCCGGCGTGCAGTTCAGCCCCGCACCGATCGCCTGGGGGCCCTGCGCGTCGGCGAGCCTGAAGGCCGCGGGCGCCGAGTGCGGCTTCCTCGAGGTGCCGATGGACTACGCGAAGCCGGGCGGGGCGAAGGTCTCCGTCGCGGTGTCGCGGATCAAGCACAAGACCCCGCAGTCGCAGGGGATCATGCTGGTGAACCCGGGTGGCCCCGGCGGGTCCGGCCTCGGCCTCTCGGTGCTCGGCAAGTACGTGCCGAACCACGCGGGCGACAACTACGACTGGATCGGCTTCGACCCGCGGGGCGTCGGGTCCAGCAAGCCGTCGGTCAGCTGCGACGGCAACTACTTCGGCTACGACCGGCCGGCGTACGTGCCGGCCACGCCGCAGCTCGAGAAGGCCTGGCTCGCCCGTACGAAGGGCTACGCCGAGGCGTGCGAGAAGAACGGCGCGATCCTCGACCACCTCAAGACGACCGACGTCGCGCAGGACATGGACAGCCTGCGCAAGGCGCTGGGCGAGAAGCAGATCAACTACTACGGCTTCTCCTACGGCACCTACCTCGGCCAGGTGTACAGCACGATGTACCCGAAGAACGTCCGCCGGATGGTGCTCGACGGCAACGTCGACCCGCGGAAGGTCTGGTACCGGGCGAACCTCGACCAGGACGTCGCGTTCGACAAGAACATCAAGGTCTACTTCGACTGGCTGGCGTCCTACGACAGCGTCTACCACCTCGGCACGACCGGCTCCGCCGTCGAGAAGCTCTGGTACGACACCCAGCGCAAGCTCACCGCGAACCCGGCGGGCGGCGTCATCGGCGCCGCCGAATGGACCGACATCTTCCTGCAGGCCGGCTACTACGTCTTCGGCTGGGTCGACATGGCGAAGGCCTTCGACGGATACGTCCACCAGGGTGACTGGCAGACGCTGAAGGCCTTCTACGACGCCTCGAACCCGCCCGGCGACGACAACGGGTACGCCGTCTACCTCGGCGTGCAGTGCACCGACGTCCAGTGGCCGGCGAACTGGAACAGGTGGCGCGCCGACAACTGGCGGACCTCCTTCCAGGCCCCGTTCGAGACCTGGGGCAACGCGTGGTTCAACGCGCCGTGCGTGTTCTGGCCGGCGAAGGCGGGCAAGCCGGTGGACGTCGACGGCCGCAAGGTGGCCGGGGCGCTCCTGATCAGCGAGGAGCTCGACGCCGCCACGCCGTACGCCGGCAGCCTCGAGGTCCGGAAGCGGTTCCCGAACTCGAGCCTGATCAGCGCGCCGGGCGGTACGACGCACGCCGGCTCGCTGTCGGGGGTGTCCTGTGTGGACGACAAGATCGCCGACTACCTGGCGACCGGCCGGCTGCCGAAGCGCCAGCCCGGCAACCATTCGGACGCCCAGTGCGATCCGGTGCCCGCGCCGGTGCCCGACGGCGCCGCGGCACAGAAGTCGGACAGCTCCACGAAGGCCGCGCAGGAGAGGCAGCGCACGCTGGCTCAGTTGCTGCGCTTCTGAGCGAAAGATGCTCCGCCCGCTGCCCCGGCCCGGTTCGCCCGGACCGGGGCAGCGTCTTGTCCGCCGGTGTCCCATCGTCGCCTCCCGATCACGTGGTGTGGTCGAGGAGGGACGTTAGGCGAGGGGTCCGACAGTTTCGGAGCGAAGTCGCCCTTGAGCAGCGCGTGGCCGGAATTGTCGGGGGTGCGCGCTAGCTTCGTGGCATGTCGATCATCGAAGAGCGCCGGACCGAGATCCGGGCACAGGAAATCACCTACCACATCGCGGTCGCCACCAGGACGGACGACGCCCGCGCCGAACCGACTCCCCGGGTGATGATCACCCTGGAAGCCGGCGGCCCCGGCGGCGAACCGGTCGCCGAGGGCAGCCTCGACCTGGACGTGGCGGTGGCGGCCACGGTGGCCGACCTCGTCGCGGACGGGCTGCTGTCGGCGGCCGGCGCGGGCCGGGGGCCGAAGCGAAGATCCGCGGGCCGTCCTGCCCAGCAGGGCCGCCCGTGGAACGAGGAGATGGACGCGGAGCTGGAGAACCGGTGGATCGAGGGGGAGACCGTCGCGCAGATCGCGGCGTACTTCGAGCGCACCCCCGGCGGCATTCGCGCCCGGCTGCCCCGGGTGGGGTGCGACCCGGAGAACCCGGGCTGCTACCTCCCCGTGCCGCCGAGCAGGCGCACGGACCTGGACGGAGGCGAGCCGACCTGAGCGGCGGCGGTGGGCCGGTCCACAGTGGACCGGCCGGCCGCCGTCCCGGTGATCATCGGCGACCGACGAGGGAGGGGTTCGAGTGCGCCCGCAAGCAGCCGAAACGGCCCGTGCCCGCATTGGCCGGTGCCCGCGGCGCACGACTCGATGGCCCGCGGTCGGCCGGCCCGACAAGGTCCTCGAAGTCGTTCCTCCGCAACCACTGTGGCACCGCGGCTCAGGCGGGCAGTTCCGCTCCCGCGGCGGCTCGAGCCGCGAGCACCTTCAACCGCTCCACCAGCTCCGGCGGTTCTTCCACCGTGAACGCGCACCCCAGTCCGAGCAACCGGAACGCGAGCCAGTCCAAGGTGTCCGGATGACTTCGCCACCGGCAGCGGCCGTCGTCGAGGTCGGTCAGCTCGCCGGCCGAGGCACCGAGCCGGGGTGCGACCTGCGCCGCCGGTTCCGCCAGCACGGCCACCGCGCGGTACGTCGGCACGAGGTCGTAGAGCCGTTCGACGACGTAGGCGGCCAAGTCCGTCGCCGGCGGTTTGCGCGGGGTGACGCGGCCGCCGGTCGCCTGGGCGTCGCGGACCCGGTCGGCGCGGAAGATGCGCCAGTCCGCGCGGTCGAGGTCGTAGGCCACCAGGTACCAGCGGCGGCCGGTGGCGACCAGCCGGAGGGGCTCGGCCCGGCGCCGCGTCTCGGTCCCGTCGTTCGCGCGGTAGCGGAAGCGGACCGTCTCGCGGTTGGTGATCGCGCCGGCGAACACCGTCAGCTGGGCGGGGTCGACGGCCGGTCCCACGGCCGGCACGGCGACCGTCGCCGTGCCGATCGTGCCCACCCGGCGGCGCAGCCGCGCCGGCAGGACCTGTTCCAGCTTGGCCAGCGCCCGCACGGACGCCTCCTCGATCCCGGCGATGGTCTGCCCCGCGGCGGTCCGCAGCCCCACCGCGATCGCGACGGCTTCGTCGTCCTCGAGCACCAGCGGCGGCATCGCGGTGCCGGCCACCAGCCGGTAGCCACCCGCGACACCGCGGCTGGCCTCCACCGGGTAGCCGAGCTCGCGCAGCCGCTCGACGTCGCGGCGGATCGTGCGGGGGCTGACGCCGAGCCGTCCGGCCAGTTCGCTGCCTGGCCACTCCCGGGGCGTCTGGAGCAGCGAGAGCAGGCCGAGCAGCCGCGCCGGGGTGTCCGTCATCCGTCCAGCATCCCAAGGTGGCGGGCGCCACTTCCCGGTAAACGTGTTTGTTTAGTCTTGCAAGGGCGTGCATAATCATGCGTATGACGGTGAACATCGCGGTGGCCGGAGCCAGCGGGTATGCGGGCGGCGAACTGCTGCGCCTGCTCCTGGCCCATCCCGAGATCGAAATCGGCGCGCTCACGGCGGCCAGCAGCGCGGGCACGAAGCTCGGCGTCCACCAGCCCCACCTCGTTCCCCTCGCCGACCGGGTGCTGGCCGAGACGACGCCGGAGACGCTCGCCGGCCACGACGTCGTGTTCCTCGCGCTGCCCCACGGGCACTCGGCGGAGATCGCGGCGCAGCTCGGCCCGGACGTCCTGGTGGTCGACCTCGGTGCCGACCACCGCCTGGCCGACCCGGCCGACTGGCGTCGCTGGTACGGCGGCGACCACGCCGGCCAGTGGCCCTACGGCCTGCCCGAACTCCCCGGCGCCCGCGAGAAGCTCGTCGGCACCAAGCGCGTCGCCGTCCCCGGCTGCTTCCCGACCGGCGGGTCGCTGGCCCTCGCGCCCGCGTTCGCCGCGGGACTGGTCGAGCCGGCCGTCACGGTCGTCGCGGTCACCGGCACCTCCGGCGCGGGGAAGAGCCTCAAGCCGAACCTGCTCGGCTCGGAGGTCATGGGCTCGGCCAGCGCGTACGGCGTCGGCGGCGCCCACCGCCACACCCCCGAGTTCGCGCAGAACCTCTCGGCCGTCGCGGGGGAGAAGGTCACCGTGTCCTTCACGCCGGTGCTCGCGCCGATGCCCCGCGGCATCCTCACCACGGCGAGCGCCCCGCTGAAGGCCGACGTCGACGAGGCCGCGGCCCGCGCGGCGTACGAGAAGGCCTACGACGCGGAGCCGTTCGTCCAGCTGCTGCCCGCGGGCGCCTGGCCGACGACCTCGGCGACGCTCGGCTCGAACAACGTCCAGCTGCAGGTCGCGGTCGACGCCGACGCGCGGCGCCTGGTCGTCGTCGCCGCGATCGACAACCTCACCAAGGGCACCGCCGGCGGTGCCGTCCAGTCGATGAACCTGGCCCTCGGTTTCCCCGAGACCGCCGGCCTTTCCACCGTAGGAGTGGCACCGTGACCGTCACCGGCCCCCAGGGCTTCCGCGCCGCCGGCGTCGCCGCCGGGATCAAGACCTCCGGCGCGCTCGACTTCACGCTGGTCGTCAACGACGGCCCCCTCGACGTCGCGGCCGGCGTCTTCACCCGCAACGTCATCAAGGCCGCGCCGGTGCTGTGGTCGCAGGAGGTGCTCAAGCAGCAGCGGCTCAAGGCCGTCGTCCTCAACTCGGGCGGCGCCAACGCGGCCACCGGCCCCGGCGGCTTCCAGGACACCCACGCCACCGCCGAGAAGGTGGCCGAAGTCCTGCAGGCGGGCGCGATCGAGGTCGCTGTTTGCTCCACCGGCCTGATCGGCGAGCGGTTGCCGATGGACGCGGTCCTGTCCGGAGTGGACACCGCGTTCAAAGCCCTCGACGCGAGCGCCGAAGCGAGCCTGAACGCCGCCACGGGCGTGATGACCACCGACACGAAGCCGAAGCAGGCCTTCGCGAAGCACGACAGCGGCTGGAGCGTCGGCGGCTTCGCGAAGGGCGCGGGCATGCTTGCGCCGAACCTCGCCACGATGCTCTCGGTGCTGACCACCGACGCCGTGGTGAGCAAGGAGGCCCTCGACCGGGCCCTGCGCGCGGCCACCCACGTGACCTTCGACCGCCTCGACGTCGATGGCGGCACGTCCACCAACGACACCGTCCTGGTCCTGGCCTCCGGCGCGAGCGGCGTCGAACCGGCCGAGGCCGAGCTCACGGAGCTGCTCACCAAGGTCAGCCTCGACCTCGTCCTCCAGCTGCGTGCCGACTCCGAGGGCGCGACCAAGGACGTGAACATCACCGTCCAGGGCGCCGAGTCCGAAGCCGACGCGATCGCGGTCGCCCGCACGATCGCCGAGGACAACCTGGTCAAGACGGCGCTGTTCGGCTCCGACCCGAACTGGGGCCGGATCGCGATGGCGCTGGGCCGCGTCCCGGCCCGCATCGACCCGGAAACCGTGTCGATCGCGATCAACGGCGTCACCCTGTTCGCCCAGGGGATGCCCGCCGCCGATCGCTCGGAGGCGGACCTCACCGCGCGCGCCATCGAGATCGTCGTCGACCTCGGGATCGGCGGCGAGGCGGCCACCATCTACACCACGGATCTTTCGCACGGTTACGTCGAAGAGAACAGCGCGTACTCCTCATGAACCAGGAGGCACTGATTTCCGCGGACGAGAGACTCGCGACGGCGGCCGAGAAGGCCGGGGTCCTCATCGAAGCGCTGCCGTGGCTGCAGCGGTTCCACGGCGCCACGGTGGTGGTGAAGTACGGCGGCAACGCGATGATCGACGACAGCCTGAAGGCGGCCTTCGCCGAGGACATGGTGTTCCTCCGGCTGGCCGGCCTGCGCCCGGTGGTCGTGCACGGCGGCGGCCCGCAGATCACCGCGATGCTCAAGCGCCTCGGCGTCGAAGGCGAGTTCAAGGGCGGCCTGCGCGTGACCACGCCCGAGACGATGGACATCGTCCGGATGGTGCTCACCGGGCAGGTCAGCCGCGAGCTGGTCGGGCTGATCAACGCCCACGGGCCGTACGCGGTCGGCATCTCCGGCGAGGACGCCCGGCTGTTCACCGCCGAGCGCAAGCAGGCCACTGTGGACGGTGAGCAGGTCGACATCGGGCTCGTCGGCGAGGTCGCCGAGGTCAACCCGGATGCGGTGCTCGACATCGTCAACGCCGGGCGCATCCCGGTGGTGTCCACCGTCGCGCCGGACGTCGAGGGCGTGGTGCACAACGTCAACGCCGACACGGCCGCGGGTGCGCTGGCGGCGGCGCTGGGCGCCGAAAAGCTCGTCGTGCTCACCGACGTCGAAGGCCTGTACGCGAACTGGCCCGACCGGTCGTCGCTGATCGACCGCATCCGCGTCGATCACCTCGAGCCGATGCTGCCCACCTTGGCCAGCGGCATGATCCCGAAGATGGAGGCGTGCGTGCGCGCCATCCGCGGCGGCGTGCGCCGGGCGCACGTGATCGACGGCCGCCTCGCCCATTCGGTGCTGCTGGAGGTCTTCACCTCCCGCGGCGTCGGCACCATGGTCTTCCCCGAAACGGAGCTCCCGTGACCGACCTCAAGTCCAATGTGGATGGCCGGCAGCACTGGCAGTCCGCCCTGATGGACAACTACGGCACGCCCGGCCTGACGCTGGTCCGCGGCGAAGGCGCGAAGGTGTGGGACGCCGACGGCAAGGAGTACGTCGACCTGGTCGGCGGCATCGCCGTCAACGCGCTCGGCCACGCGCACCCGGCGGTCGTCGAGGCCGTCACCGCGCAGATCAAGCAGCTCGGCCACACGTCGAACCTGTACGTCAACCCGGTGGCCGTCGAGCTCGCCGAGGCGCTGCTCGACGTCGCCGGCCTCACCGGCAACGGCAAGGTGCTGTTCGTCAACTCCGGCGCCGAGGCCAACGAAGCCGCGCTGAAGATCAGCCGGCTGACCGGGCGCACCAAGGTGATCGCCGCGGAGGGCGCGTTCCACGGCCGGACCATGGGCGCGCTGACGCTGACCGGCCAGCCCGGCAAGCGCGACCCCTTCAAGCCGCTGGTCCCCGGCGTGGAGCACGTGCCGTTCGGGGACGTCGCGGCGCTGAAGGCGGCCGTCGACACCGAGACCGCCGCCGTCTTCCTGGAGCCGGTGCTCGGGGAGGCGGGCGTCATCCCGGCGCCCGACGGCTACCTGCAGGCCGCCCGCGAGATCACCAAGGCCACCGGCACGCTGCTGGTGCTCGACGAGGTGCAGACCGGTCTCGGCCGGCTCGGCACCTGGTTCGGGTTCCAGCAGGCCGGTGTCGTCCCGGACGTGATCACGCTGGCCAAGGGCCTCGGCGGCGGCCTGCCGCTGGGCGCGGTGATCGGTGTCGGTGCGGCGGGCGACCTGCTTAAGCCCGGCCAGCACGGCACCACCTTCGGCGGCAACCCGGTGTGCTGCGCGGCCGGCCTGGCCGTGCTGAAGACGATCGCCGCGGACGGCCTCCTCGACCACGTCTCGACGCTGGGCAAGGACATCGCGGCGGGCGTCGAGGCGCTCGGCCACCCGCTCGTCGCCGGGGTGCGCGGTGCCGGCCTGCTGCTCGGCATCGCCCTGCGCGAGCCCGTGTCGGCCGCGGTGGCCAAGGCCGTCCAGGACGCCGGCTACCTCGTCAACCCGGTCGCGCCCGACACCGTCCGGCTCGCGCCGCCGCTCGTGCTCGACGCCGACCAGGCTGCGGGCTTCCTCGCCGCACTTCCGAACGCGCTCGACTCCACCACGAAGGACGCCGACTGATGCCCCGCCACTTCCTCCGCGACGACGACGTCAGTCCCGCCGAGCAGAAGGCCATCCTCGACCTCGCCGACGCGCTGAAGGCCGACCCGCTGGGAAACAAGACTCTCGCCGGCAAGTCCATCACGGCGATCTTCGAGAAGAACTCGACGCGCACCCGGTTCTCGTTCGAGGTGGGCATCAGCCAGCTCGGCGGGCACCCGGTGATCGTCGACGGCCGCTCGATGCAGCTCGGCCGGGAGGAGACGATCGAGGACACGTCGCGGGTGCTGTCGCGGTACGTGGACGGGATCGTGTGGCGGACCTTCGCGCAGAAGCGCATCGAGGCGATGGCGTCGGCGGCGTCGATCCCGGTCGTCAACGCGCTGACCGACGAGTTCCACCCGTGCCAGGCGCTCACCGACCTGATGACCGTCCGCGAGCGCAAGGGGAAGCTCGAGGGGCTCACCCTCGTCTACCTCGGTGACGGCGCCAACAACATGGCGCACTCGCTGCTGCTCGCCGGGGTCACCGCCGGAATGCACATCCGGGTGGTCTCCCCGCTCGGGTTCCAGCCCGACCAGCAGGTCATGCTCGACGCCAAGCAGCGCGGCGAGGAGACCGGCGGCACCGCCACCGTCTTCACCGACCCGTACGCGGCGGTCGCCGGCGCGGACGTGCTCGTCACCGACACGTGGACGTCGATGGGGCAGGAGAACGACGGGCTCGACCGGGTCGGCCCGTTCCGCGCCCTGCAGGTCAACGCCGAGCTGCTGAAGAAGGCCGCGGACGACGCGATCGTCCTGCACTGCCTGCCCGCGCACCGCGGCTGGGAGATCACCGACGAGGTGATCGACGGCCCGGCCAGCGCGGTGTGGGACGAGGCGGAGAACCGGCTCCACGCCCAGAAGGCCCTGCTGGTCTGGCTGTTCGAAGAGAGCCGGCGATGACCAGCAGCCGGGTGGGGCGGCAGGCGCGGATCACCGAGCTGGTGTCCACGATGACGATCCGCAGCCAGACCGAGCTGGCCAAGCTGCTGGCCGCCGAAGGCATCGAGGTCACCCAGGCGACGCTGTCGCGGGACCTCGACGAGCTGGGCGCGGTCAAGCTGCGCGGGCCGGACTCGGGCGCGCCGGTCTACGTCATCCCCGAGGACGGCAGCCCCGTCCGCGGGGTGCAGGGCGGCACATCGCGGCTCTCCCGGCTGCTCGCGGAATTGATGGTCTCGGCCGACTCGTCGGGCAACCTGATGGTCCTGCGCACGCCGCCGGGCGCGGCGCAGTTCCTGGCCAGCGCCATCGACCGGGCGGCGCTCGAAGAGGTCGTCGGCTCGATCGCGGGCGACGACACGGTCGCCGTGATCGCCCGGGAACCCCTGAACGGCAAAGAGCTGGCGGAGCGCTTCGCCGCCCTCGCGCAGCGCTCGGCGAACGAGCCGGGAGACGAAGGACCATGACCGCGCTCGCCGACATCTTTCCGGCCGAGGGTGAGTTCCTCGCGCCGGACGAGGTCGTCGTCACCTTCGACCGCGGGGTTCCGGTGGCGATCGACGGCGAGACCGTCTCCGTCGCCGAAGCTCGCCGGATGCTGAGCGCGCGCGGAGAGGCGCAGAGAATCGGCGGCGGCGAAGCGTGCGCCGCGCTCGAACGGCGCGCCGGCCGCGGATGCGCCAGTCTGACCGACGCCGTGTCGGGCGAAGTCCGCTTGGTCCTGTACGACGGCCGGGTGACGGCCGAAGACTTGAATCCGACGAACATCGAGGAGAAGCGAGAACAGTGAGCGGGAACGAGCAGCCGGTGCAGCTGTGGGGCGGCCGGTTCGCCAGCGGTCCGGCGGAGGCCATGGCCGCGCTGAGCGCGTCGACGCACTTCGACTGGCGCCTGGCGCCCTACGACATCGCCGGGTCCCGCGCGCACGCCCGCGTACTGAGCAAGGCGGGCCTGCTCACCGAGGAAGAGCTGACCGGCATGCTGGCCGCGCTGGACACGCTCGCGCAGGACGTCGCGGCGGGGGAGTTCACCCCGACGATCGCCGACGAGGACGTGCACACGGCCCTCGAACGCGGACTCCTCGAACGGGCGGGCACCGAGCTCGGCGGCAAGCTGCGCGCCGGCCGCTCGCGCAACGACCAGGTGGCCACGCTGTTCCGGATGTGGCTGCGCGACGCCGCCCGCCGCGTCGTCGCCGGCACGCTCGAAGTCATCGACGCGCTGGTGTCCCAGGCGAAGCGGCACCCGGACGCGATCCTGCCCGGCCGCACCCACCTGCAACACGCCCAGCCGGTGCTGCTCGCGCACCACCTGATGGCCCACGGCCAGGCGCTGCTGCGCGACGTCTCGCGGCTGCAGGACTGGGACGCGCGCACGGCCGAGTCGCCGTACGGCTCGGGCGCGCTGGCTGGCTCGTCGCTGGGTCTCGACCCCGAGGCCGTCGCCGAGGAGCTGGGCTTCGCGACGAGCGTCGAGAACTCCATCGACGGCACCGCTTCGCGCGACTTCGTCGCCGAGTTCGCCTTCGCCGTCGCGATGCTCGCGGTGAACTTGTCCCGGATCGCCGAAGAGGTGATCATCTGGAACACCGCCGAGTTCGGTTACGTGACGCTCGACGACGCCTGGGCGACCGGCAGCTCGATCATGCCGCAGAAGAAGAACCCGGACGTGGCGGAGCTGACCCGCGGCAAGGCCGGGCGGCTGATCGGCAACCTCACCGGCCTGCTGGCCACGCTCAAGGCGCAGCCGCTGGCCTACAACCGCGACCTGCAGGAGGACAAGGAGCCGGTGTTCGACTCGGTCGAGCAGCTCGAGCTCCTGTTCCCGGCGATCGCCGGGATGCTCGCCACGCTGACCTTCCACACCGATCGGCTCGCCGAGCTGGCCCCGGCCGGCTTCACCCTGGCCACCGACATCGCGGAATGGCTGGTGCGCCAGGGCGTCCCGTTCCGCGTCGCACACGAGGCTGCGGGCGAAAGCGTCCGCGTCGCCGAGTCCCGCGGCGTCGGCTTGGACGAGCTCACCGATGAAGAGTTCGAGAAGATCAACCCGGCGCTCACCCCCGACGTGCGGGCCGTGCTGACCGTCGAAGGCTCGGTGAAGTCCCGCGACGCCCGCGGCGGCACCGCGCCGGTCCGGGTGGCCGAGCAGCGCACGCGGCTGGAGGAACGCGTCACCGCGGCGCGTCAGTGGCTCAACTGACGTCGGAGGCCGGCCGGGCGCGCGCCCGGCCGGTCTTCCTCAGCTTCGCCCGGACGGCCCGCGTGGCCACCGGGCCGAGCCCGTCGAGGACGTCGACGAGCACGGCCAGCTGCTCCAGCGCGGTGACGGCCTGCTCGGCGCCGTCGGGATCGACGGTCTCGAACAGCGACAGCCCGAGGAACCCCGACGACACCGCGTGGGCCAGCCCGGCGGGGTCCGCCAGTTCGGCCAGCGGCGACCCGTCGAGCACGCGCTCGAGGGCCGTCCGGACCTCGGTGATCCACTTTTCCAGGCCCTCGCGGGTCGCCTGGGAAAGCCGCTCGCTGCCCTGCGCCCCCGCCAGCGTCTGGGCCAACACGGCGAGATTGCCCTCCGCGCGTTCGGCGACCCGGATTTCGCGGCCGAGTTCCAGCAGATCGCCGACCGTGGTTACCGCGGCGAAGCGTTCGCGGTAGAGCGAGACGCGGGCCTCGGTCGCGAGGACGCACGCTTGCGCGATGAGCTCTTCGACGCTGCCGAAGTGGTAGAAGATCAGCGCCTGGTTCGCACCGGCCGCGGTGGCGACCGACCGGGCGGAGACGGCGGTGATGCCCTGGTGCCGGATGATCTCGAGCACGCCGTCCACGAGCTTCTGCTTCGTGTCCCGCGAGCTGGAGTTCCGGCCGGTGCCCATCAGTCCATGACCTTCTCACGGAGCGGCTTGACCGCCCCGCTGACCCCGCCGCGAACATCGACGAACCGCGCGCTGAAGCTGCCTTCGTAGCCGAACACCGGCCCGAAGCGCGGGTTGACCACGGCGACTTCGATCCGGAACTGCCCGCTCGCCTCGTCGAACCACTCTTCGACCCGCGCCGAACCCGTGATGACCCGCGGCAGGCCGGCGCGGACCGGCCCCTCCTGGAGCCGGAATTCGCCGGAGCGGATCCGGAACCCGCCGTCCGGCCGGGCCGACACCGCGAGGTCGACCGCCAGGTGCTGGTGCGTCCCCAGGTAGTCGACGAGCCCGCGCCCGGGGCTGAACACCATCTGCGCGTCGAAGCGCCTGCGCCGTCTCGGGAATTCGAAGGTGCGCACAAAGGACACGGTCTCGCGGCCGTGCCGGTCCACGTACGGGTAGTTCTCGATGGTGAACGGCACGTTCCGCCCGCAGTCGGGGAACAGGATGTGCCGCGTCGACCCGAGCCACAGGAAGGGCAGGGTGAACGCCGGGCCGCGCCAGATCCGGTCCATGACGCCGTGGCCGATCATGCCGCGCCCGGCCGAGAGGGCGAGCCGTTCCCGCATGCGCGGGTGCAGGAATCCGAAGTCCGCGCCGAGCGCGCGCTCGAAGACGCCGGTCACGGCGCCGCCACCTCCGCGCGAGGGCGAGTCCGGCCACAGCGGGCGGCCGAGGGTGCGGTCAGCAGCTGTTCCTCCGGTGGCGTCCCCGTCTCGAGCCAAAGCCGCAGGCGGTCGAACGACCACGCCGTCATCCAGCCGAACAGGGGGCGGAACACCCGGTCCGCCGCCCGGCCGAAGCGTCCCCAGCGGGTTCCGTAGTCGAAGCCGGTGACGAATCGGACGCCGTCACCGAGCGGCGTGTAGCGCCAGAACCCGGCGCCCGCGCTGATCAGCGACAGCGGGTCGGCGGAGGCGAACCGCAGCACCGACGTGCGCGAGCCGTCCGGCCAGGTGCGCGACGCCGCGCTCACCCCGACGCCGGTGACCGTGACCCCGAGGAACCGCGAGGCGTAGCGGAAGTGGCCGTCGTGGCCGGCGAGCGGGCTGATGTCGGCGAAGCGGAGGTCCCAGCGGCGGTGCAGGTCCGGGTCCTGCGTGTGCCGCCACAGGGTGTCCAGGTCCGTGTGGATGACCGTCTCGACGTAGAGCGCCTTCGGTCGCATCTCGGCTCCCCTCAAAGTTTGAGCGACTGCTCAATTCGACTGTAGAGAAGTTTGAGCGATCGCTCAAGTACTAGGGTGATCGGGACCCGAGGGAGGTTCGCTTGAGCGGCGACGCAAGCCGGTTGTTCACCCGCGAGGAGCTGGCGCTCGACCCGGTCGACCTGGCCCACCTGCTGCTCGGCTCGGTGCTGGAGGCCGACGGCCCCGACGGCACGGTCGGCGTCCGGCTCGTCGAAGTCGAGGCGTACCGCGGCGAGGACGACCCGGCGTCGCACTGCTACCGCGGCCGCACCCCGCGCAACGCCGTCATGTGGGGGCCCGCGGGCCACCTCTACGTGTACTTCGTCTACGGGATGCACTTCTGCGCGAACGTCGTCGGCACCCACGAGGACATGCCCGGCGCGGTGCTGCTGCGAGCCGGAGAGGTCGTCAGCGGCCTCGACGTCGTCCGCCGGCGGCGCCCGAATGCCCGGGGGACCGGAGAACTGGCCAAAGGCCCGGCCATCCTCACGTCGGTGCTGCGCGTCGACCGCGCGCAGAACGGCGTCGACCTGACCGATCCGGCCTCGCCGGTCCGGCTGCGCGTCGGCGAGCGCGTGCCCGCGGAGCGAATCCGGGTCGGTCCCCGCGTCGGCGTCGCGACGGCGATCGACACGCCGTGGCGCTTCTGGGACGGGGCCTCGCCGGCCGTGTCCACCTACCGCCGCGGCGGGAAGCGCCGGGTCCGACCCGCCAGTTAGTCGGTTGACCTGGTGCGGGAGGATCTACAGGCGTGAGCGAACACATCCTCGACGAGCTGTCCTGGCGCGGCCTCATCGCGCAGTCCACCGACATCGACGCCCTCCGGCGCGAGCTCGACCAGGGTCCCGTGACGCTCTATTGCGGCTTCGACCCCACCGCACCCAGCCTGCACGCCGGCAACCTGGTCCCGCTGCTCATGCTCAAGCGCTTCCAGCGCGCCGGGCACCGGCCGATCGTGCTGGCCGGCGGCGCGACCGGGATGATCGGCGATCCGCGCGACACCGGTGAGCGCACGTTGAACACGCTCGACGTCGTCGCCGAGTGGGCCGGGCGCATCCGCGGCCAGCTCGAACGGTTCGTCGACTTCGACGACTCGCCGACCGGAGCGGTCGTCGAGAACAACCTCAACTGGACCGGCGAGCAGAACGTCCTGGAGTTCCTGCGCGACGTCGGGAAGCACTTCTCGGTCAACGTCATGCTCAACCGGGAGACGGTCAAGCGCCGGCTCGAGGGCGACGGCATGTCCTACACGGAGTTCAGCTACCTGCTGCTGCAGTCGCAGGACTACCTGCAGCTGCACCGCAAGTACGGCTGCAAGCTGCAGGTCGGCGGCTCCGACCAGTGGGGCAACCTCGTCGGCGGGGTCGACTTGATCCGCCGGACCGACGGGGCGGGCGCGCACGCGCTGACCGCGCCGCTGGTCACCGACGCCGAGGGGCGCAAGTTCGGCAAGTCCACCGGGGGCGGGAACCTCTGGCTCGACCCGGAGATGACCTCGCCGTACGCCTGGTACCAGTACTTCGTCAACGTCGGCGACGCCGACGTGGTCCGCTACCTGCGGATGTTCACGTTCCTGAGCCAGGAGGAGATCGCTTCGCTGGCGGAGGACACCGAACAGCGTCCCCACCTGCGTGCCGCGCAGAAGCGGCTGGCGGAGGAGTTCACCACCCTCGTGCACGGCGAAGAGCAGACCCGGCAGGTGATCAACGCCAGCCAGGCGCTGTTCGGCCGCGGTGAGCTCGGTGACCTGGACGAACGCACCTTGGACGCCGCGATGGCCGAGGTACCGAACGGCAAGGTCGATCCGACGGGCGAGGCGACGATCGTCGACCTGCTGCTCGCCGGCGGCCTGGTGGACAGCAAGGGTGCCGCCCGCCGCGCGATCAAAGAGGGCGGCGCGTACGTCAACAACCTGAAGATCGCGGACGAGGAGTGGAAGCCGGCGGCGGGAGACGCCCTGCACGGCAAGTGGCTCGTCGTCCGCAAGGGCAAGCGGAACGTCGCCGGCGTCGCCCTCGGCGGCTGACCGGCGCGGCTGACCGGCGCGGCGGCCCGGAACAGGGGTCTGACCTGCGGGAACACGGTTAAGGTACCCCCCTGTCCCGGGCCCCTTCCCGGGGTGTAAAGTTCTCCAAGTCGCCAGGGAAACCGGGTGGCCGCCGGGACACGAACCAAGCTCTCGCTCGAAGCGATTGAGTGGGTGTCCCACCAAAAA